>QHUF01000277.1 GCA_003221075.1 Gemmatimonadota bacterium | reverse complement strand
GGCAACAGCCAGGGGGAAATCGATCTGTAGTACTCGATCAGGTCGCCTTTTGTGTACTTCTCCTCGGGCCAAAACACCTTATCCAAATTGGAGAACTTGACCTCTCGAGAGACGGGGACAGGGGAATGGGGAATGGGAGCGGGCTCTTCTCCTGCCGACCTTTCCCCATTCCCCACTTCCGGCATTCGTACATCCTCCGGCTTCTTATCGTCGCGAAACCGGACAAACACCGATTGCCGGAGGAGTCCATCGCGCGTGATCTCTTTGTATCGCACGTCGCACACGAGCTTCGGCTCGACCCAAATGTGATCGGGGCCTTTGGGCAACGCGCCGTGCTCCGGCGGCTCACAGGGCGGCGTCTTGCGCACCAACGCCGCGAGCGTCGCGCTGATCTCGTCCAACTGGTCGCCGCTGAATCCCGACCCCGCCCGGCCGCAGTAAACCAGCTTGCCGTCCTTGTACGCGCCGACGTGCAGCGAGCCGAAGCCGCCGCGCGTTCCCTTCGGCTTCGAGAATCCGACCACCACGAAGTCGTCGATCCGATCGGCGCGAATCTTGAGCCAATCTCCCGAGCGGCCGTTGCGATAGGGGCCATCCGCCTTCTTCGCCATGATGCCTTCGAGGCCCAGCTTCACCACCTGCTCGTACAACGCCTCACCGTTCTTCTCGAAGTGCTCGGAGTACCGCAACGGGCCGGTCTGCGGCAGGACCTTGTGGAGAATCTCCTTGCGTTTGACCAGGGGGAGTTTGCGCAGGTCGAAGCCCGCGAACGCGAGGAGGTCGAATACGTAGAGTGTTGCCGGGGATTCGATGGAGGCGCGCTTGGCTTCGCGCGCACCCAGCTTCGCTCGCGTCTGGAGCTTGTTGAAGCTCGGATGACCGGACTCGTTGAGCACCACCAGCTCGCCATCCAGGATCACTCCTTCGAACGGAAGCGCCTTCACGGCGCGCGCGATCTCCGGAAATGATTCCGTGTAGTCGAGTCCCTTGCGCGAATACAGAATCGGCTCGCCGTCCTGAGCGGCGGCGCGCATCCGGTAGCCGTCGAGCTTCACCTCGAACAGCCAACCATCCTTCGTAAACGGCTCCTCACGGGTCTCCGCCAGCATCAGCTCGGTGTCTTCCACACGCACAGCCCGCTTCGGAGCGCCGAGCTTTTCCAACTCTTTCTTGATCGGCTCGGCGCGCTGTTTCGCGTTTTGGAGCTCGTCGTTGGTCAGCCCTGAGAGCACCGACTCGTTCGAGTACGGCTCCGTCGACACATACTCGTCACGCTCCTTGATCAGCAGCCATTCCTTCTCGGTCTTCTTGAGCTTGATCAACGTCCAGCGCCCGTGAAGCTTGTAGCCCTTCAGCTCGAACAGGAGCTTTCCTTTTTCGAATCCTTCGCGCACGTCCTCGAGCGGAGCCCAGATCCCCCGATCCCAGACGATGACGGTTCCGGCGCCGTAATTCCCTTCCGGGATGATCCCCTCGAAATCGCCGTACTCGAGCGGGTGGTCTTCGACTTTGACGGCGAGGCGTTTGTCGGCGGGATTGGCTGATGGGCCTTTTGGTACGGCCCACGACCTGAGCACCCCATCCATTTCGAGCCGCAGGTCCCAATGGAGGCGAGTGGCGTCATGCATGTGAACGATGAGCAGGCCGCCTTTTGTCGGCCCCGGCTTTGGGACGAGCCCCCCGGGCTCGGGGGTCTGATCGAACGCGCGCTTCGCGCGATAAGTGCTGAGCGCATCGCCCTCTTCCGGGCGGGTCTTCCGACGGGTAGGCATCAGCGCGTATCATACTCCGATATGGCCGCCCATTCCATCGGTTCCGCCACGGTCTCGTTTGGCCTCGTGTCCGTGCCCGTGCAGCTGTACGCTGCCGGCGAGTCGAAGGCCGCGATCTCGTTCAACTGGCTCCATAAGAAGGACGGGGCCCGCCTCAAGCAGCAGTACGTCTGCTCGAAGGACGGCGAAAAAGTCGAACGCCCCGAGATGATCAAAGGCTACGAATTCCAGAAGGGACAGTACGTCACCTTCACGCCGGACGAGTTGAAGGCGCTCGAAGAACGCGCCACCGGCGCGATCGATATCGTGGAATTCCTGCCCGCCGAGCAGGTGGACCGCATCTATCTCGACCGCACGTACTTCCTCGGCCCCGACAAGGGCGGCGAGCGGTCGTACAAGCTGCTCGCGGAGGCGCTCAAAAAGACCAACCGCGTCGCGATCGGGCAGTACGCCGCGCGCGGCAAGCAGTACCTGATCATGGTGCGCCCGCTGGACGGTGGCCTGGCGATGGAACAGCTCCGCTACGCCGACGAAATCCGCAAGATCTCCGAGGTGCCGATCCCCAAGAGTGAGGTGAAGAAGCCGGAGTTGGACCTCGCCATCAAGATCATCGAGCAGGGGTCGACGGAGGAATTCCAGCCGGCGAAATACAAGGACAACGTGCGCGACCGCATGATGGAGCAGATCGAGGGCAAGGTCAAAGGCAAGCAGATCACCGAAGAGCCGGAAGAGGCACCGAAGACGAAGGTGCTCGACCTGATGCAGGCGCTGAAGCAGAGCCTGGGGGCGGAAAGGGCGGAGGAGAAGGAGAAACCGGCGAAGCGGCGCAAAGTCGCCGGCAAGCGCTAACCGAACAGCATCTGGAACTCGGCCGCCAGCTTGGGGCCTACGCCTTTCTCTTCGTGTTTGAAGAAGATGTAGGCATCAGTCCAGGACTGACCCAGGTCCTGGACTTTTTGCTTCCATTCCTGCAGCCCCTCGGGGGAGTACCCCCCATCACGGAGCCGCACATACCCGAAGTTGGCCGTCGCGACGAGTGGCGTGGTCCCTTCCCCTGTATCGGCGATGCACAATGCCGTGTTCGTGCTGCGTAGCAGCTCGTAGACGTCGTCTGACCACCACGAGGCGTGACGGAACTCACATGCTGCCCGGACATCCGACGGAAACTGGGTAAGGAGCCCCCCCAGTCGTTCGATGTCTTTCGTGAAATTGGGGGGTAACTGGAATAGTACAGGACCCAGTTTGGCATTAAGCTTGCGAACTGTATCACAGAAGTATCGGAGCGGCTCATCAATGTTTCGCAGGCGCGCGAAGTGCGTGATGCGTTGCGGCGCCTTCAGTACAAAGGTGAATGTCGCTGGGGTCGCCGCATCCCAACCGGCGATCGTTTTGGCGCTGGGCATGCGATAAAAAGTGTAATTGATCTCGACCGTGCCCAATTGTTGGGCGTAGTACTCGAGCCACTTCGCGCTCGCGAGCTTGGCCGGATAAAAACTTCCCTTCCATTCGGGGAAGTTGTAACCAGAGGTACCGACGTGCAGTCGCAGGGGCGGCATCGGGTCAAACCTAGTTTCACCCTTCTCGATAGGGGAGTACGTCGTATGAACACGCTCAAGTTCACATCCGTTGCCCTCGTGTTCGCGTTCACCGCCTGCGGAACCTCGGCCGAAACCGAACGCAAGCTGGCGGAGCTGGAGACGGCCAATGCGCAGAAGGACAGCCTGATGCAGGAAGTGGCCATCAGCTCACGGCTCATCAGCGACGTCAACACCGAGCTCGCCAAGGCAAAAATCCGTAACAATCGCTTGCACGTCTCGAGCGAGAGCCCGATCACCGCGTCCAACGACACCCTGATGGCCAAGCTGCGGTATGTCGTGACGCGCGTCCGGGAAACCGAGAGCGCGCTGAACGAGAGCCGCCAGCGGATCAAGAGCCTCACGTCGCTGTCGGACAGCCTGCGCGCGACGCTCGACTCGACCGTCGGCAACCTGCAGTCGGTGATCGCGTCGCAGAAGACGACGATCGACCTGCTCACGGATCGCGTGAACGCGCTGACGGAAGAGAACGTCGCGCTGAAGGACAGCCTGGCGACCGGCTACTACATCGTCGGCACGCGTGACGAGCTCAAGAAGAAGGGCATCCTCACCGAGCAGGGCGGCGGCCGCGTGCTGTTCATCCTGTGGCGCACGGGCAAGACGCTGCAGCCGGCGCGNNTGTCGTACGTCGCCGAAGAGCGCAACAACAACAGGTACAGCGGCGTGCCGAGCCTCACGATCACATCGCCGATCGATTTCTGGCGGACCTCCAAGTTCCTGATCATCATCCGCGAGGGGCGGGGTGACCAGGTGGCGAGTGGAGAATCTCGAACCTCGGAGTCTCAAGCCGTAAGCCGCTAAACTGCGGTCGATAGCAGGACCACGCCCCGAATCACGAAAGTGGTTCGGGGCGTGGTACTTTTAGGCATGGAAAAACGCTGCCCCTGGCCTTCCGACAATGCCCAAATGATCGCCTATCACGACACCGAGTGGGGTGTCCCGGTCCACAACGACCGCCAACTGTTCGGCAAGCTCGTGCTCGATGGGTTTCAGGCGGGATTGTCGTGGGCCATCATCCTGCGCAAGCGCGACGCGTTTCTCAAAGCCTTCGATGGATTCAACCCGGACAAGATGGCGCGCTACGATGCCCGGCGCATCGCCAAGATCCTCAGAGATCCGGGCATCGTGCGCAACAAGCAGAAAGTGAAATCGGCGATCGGCAACGCGCGCGCATTCTTGAAGATGAAGGATGCGGGCGAGTCGTTCGATGAGTTTCTTTGGCAGTTCGTCGGCGGCAAACCAAAGGTCAATGCCTGGAAAACCCTGCGCGGGCTGCCGGCCGAGACCAAAGAGTCAACGGCGATGAGCAAGGCGCTCGTCGAGCGGGGATTTCGCTTCGTGGGACCGACGATCGTCTACGCGTTCATGCAGGCGGTGGGGATGGTGAACGACCATATGGTGACGTGTTACAGGTATCGTGAGTTGACGAAATAATGTAGGGGCGCAGCATGCTGCGCCCCTACAATCGATTCATTTCGCCCGTTCCAGGTACTGCCCCGACCGCGGGTCCACGCGGACCTTCTCGCCGGGACTGATAAACTCCGGCACCTGCACCGTCACGCCGTTGGAGAGTTTCGCGGGCTTGGTGCTCGCAGTCTTCGTCGCCGTCTTCATGACGGGCGACGTCTCCACCACCTTCAACTCGATCACCGACGGCAGCTCGATCGCGATAGGCCGTCCATCCAACCACTCCACCTGCACCACCATCTCCGGCTGCAGCCAGGGCGTGTCCTCGCCTACGGCGCGCTCGTCGAGTGTGAACTGCTCGTAGGTCTGCTGATCCATCACGTGTACGCCGCCCT
>QHUF01000276.1 GCA_003221075.1 Gemmatimonadota bacterium | reverse complement strand
GTGGTCGAAAGAATGCCTAATCGCTGGCTCAGGTTCAATTGTGTTTCCATTTCTGCAAGCGATCCGCTGGAAACGACCAGATGTCGGACATAATCTCCCAACGATCGCGCATGACCCTCCGCGATGTTTGATGCCACTGAGACCGCAGCACGACGTAACTGGGAAATCAGACCGTAGCGCTCGATGTCTGGGAAAGTCTTTGTAGCCTGATAGATGGTCTCGGCGAGGTCCATCGACTGCTGCCAGACTCGCAGATCACGGTAGCTTCGAATTGCAGTCTTCAGTGGTGCAGGATTGCTCATGTTCGAGGCCAGGTTTTGGGGCCCAGAAACATTGACCCGACGCGCGGGATGTTTGGTGCCATTCCCATGCGTCGGGTCATCTTGAAACTGCGAGCTGGAAACTCCCTAACCCCCAACCCCGAACCCCCAGCCCCTATTTAATGCCTTTCAGTAATCCCTTCCTTGGAAGTGCCAAGACTGAGGCGAATGCCTCCCTGCAGCGTATGCGTGTTGCTCTGGAGCAGGAAGTTCGCGGCGCTCGACGTCAGTAAGTAGTGCGCGAACACGTTCAGCCTGGTGGAGTAGTTGACCTGCAGCCCGCCCATTAGCCAGAAAAATGCCCGGCTCGACTGCTCGTGCACGCGGTCCGCCGCCTCGACCGCTTCACCGAGGGTCAGGCAGCTCGAGCAGTCCGCGACCGGATTCAGCACCTGCATCAAGGCGAATCCGGCACCGCCGAACGGCTCGATGATCTTTTGCGTCGGATAGGCCAGCACGCCGAACATCAGCCGGCGCATGTCGTGGAACGTGACGTCACGGAAGCCCGGGCCGATCGATGAATTCAACGAGCCCGGATCGAAGATGACGGCCTGGGCATCGGTCAGGAAGAGCGCCTGCTCGTAGGCGACATACAGCGCCGTGCGGCGCGACGTGATCAGCCAGTGGCCGCCGATGATCGGGTCGTACACATAGGGCTGCGTATTGGTCTTGGAGAGGAAGAAGCCACCCTGCGCGCCCCAGTACCACTGGAAATTCGTGTTGAAGCCGCGGCCCTGCTGCGGTGGAATGAAGAACCAGGAAGCGCCGAACGAGGCCTGGACCTCACCGGTAAACGCGTTGGCGTAGAACGGGTTGTCGGGGCGGTACTGCGCGCGCACGTCGCCGCGGAGCGCCACGTGGCGACCAACGAACGCGCGGAACCCGAGGCCACCGTTAACGAGGTGCTGCGTAAAGTCGTATGGGGCAGCCTTCCCGAACACCATGTGGGAGTAGCCGCCCGAGGCGAGCAGGGTCAGCCGGTCGCTCATCGGGAAGTTGAGCACGAGGGCGCCGCTGATCGTCGAGACGGTGATGTCCGTCGTCCCGGCCAAGTTCGTCGTCGGGATGTAATCGCCCGTGACTTCGAAGGTGACCTTGTCGCTCCAGTTGTACGCGATGCGCGCGCCGCCGCCGAACCCGTTCTTTATCAGAAACGAGCGGTCGAACCGCCACCAGGAACCGAAGCCGCCGAACTCGATATTCTGCGAGCGCTGCGCCAGGGCGGGATGCGCCACCAAGGTTACGAATCCCACCAGGAGAACCAGCCGCTTCATCGGGACTCCTCCCACGACCCCCGCCCAAGTTAGGGAGCCGCCAATAGGACTGCGTTGAACAGCAGCTTGAAGGTGCCGTGCGTCTGGCCCCGGAACTGGGGCCGGAACCCAAACAGGATCACCCGTCCGCTGCCTACCGGTGCCTCCACCAGCGCCGCTTTCCCTACCAGCCGCTCCTGGAACCGGGCATAGCCGGACCGCAGTGGCTGCTGGGGATACGTCGCCAAGGCCCGTGCCGGGGCCGATACGGTGAAGGCGGCGCTATTCTCGAAGTAGATGTCGAGGGAGTCAGGCACGCCGAGCGTGACCGGGCTATGCCCCCTCTCCACCCCTCCCAAAAGCACACCGAAAATAGAGCCTGGGGCGTAAAATCGCAAAACTTGAGGACCCGATGCCTCCCCGGCTAGAACGTTGACCACCGGGAGGTTAAGGCGTGTAATCGCGAAATTACTTGAACCATCGAGGCAGACGAGCGTCCCTCCACCCCGAACAAACGCCGAAATAGCCTCAGTGCCAGCTTCCCCGACTCCTCCGGCGTACTGCAATGGAATACGAGTTGAATCGACGCCGCGCACGATCGACGCCGCCTCGGCATCAGGCAGGACGATCACATCAAACCGCTGCCGCAGCCCTCCCTTTCTGAGATCGGTGTCGTGAACTGTCGTGTAGCTGATCCCATACTGCTCGAATAACCAGCGCGTCCAGCCCTCATCGATGTTGCCCGTCCACGGTTGGTACAGCGCGATGCGCGGCAAGCGCTGGCGACTCGCGCCGACACCACCGGCTGGCGCGGTTCGCACGGCGGTCACCGTGAATCCGTGGCGCGCGGCGTGCTCGGTGAGAATGGCGCGGGCCTTGGGACCTCGCACCATGAGACTGTCTCCCACGATGGTGACCGTCTGACCCGCGGTGAGCAGCGCCGCGACGGCGCGCGATTCCGCATTGGTGCGGTTGTTCAGGAAAAAGATCTCGCCGCTTCCCTCGACGCGTCCCGGCGCCGGGATCACGCTGTCCACCTTCACCAGATTCGCGGTGAACGGCGCGTTCACCACATCGGCCTGCACACCCATCGTGAACGGCAACGTCCACCCGGCGACGTCGTACGGCGGACGGTCGTTGACGGGCGTGTAGTGCTGCGGCTCGAGCAAGTCTTTTGCGTGCGCCCGATAAGGCTGGCCCATCGGCACGACGAGCGAGCCCGCCGAGTAGGTCTGGCCTTCCACGGAAAACGGCTCGGCGGCCCGCCACACCTCCACGCCACCGGCCGCCAGCACATTGGCCAAAGCCGTCCAGCTCTCCGGATCTCTCTGCTCGGCCGATAACACGTAGGCGAAGGGATTACCAGCGACCCCGGCCTCGACGGCGCGTCGTCCCAGGCCGACAAAGCGGTCGATGACGTTGAGGCGATCGCGCGCGGCCAGGCGCACCAGCGCTTCGGATGTGATGAGCTCGTAGCGCACGATATCACCGAGATGCCACGTCCCTCCCGGCCATGGCGCGGGATAGTTCACGCCGCGGCCCGGTTGGCGAACGGAGTCGACGGCGAGGGTGATCGGCGAGCCGAGTCGGGTGCTCGCGGCCTCGGTGAGGATGCCGATCATGTTGTGCCGCGTAGGTGTCGAGCGAAAGCCGCCGTGCCACCAGAGATCGTAGGTCTGCTGATGCGCGATGCCGGTCATCCCGGCGTCGTACAGTGCGGCCGCCATCTGCGTGCCGACGAGATTCATCCCCGCGACCAGGGCGGGATCGAGGTTCGGATTGACCGGATCCTGGAACGGCGGGACGAAGAGACGCACGCCGTTCGCGCCCATCTGGTGCACGTCGTACACGATTTCCGGGAACCATTCCTTGTACAGCATGCGTGTGACGAGCCGCGTCTCGACCTGCGTCAACATGAACCAGTCGCGGTTGTTGTCGTGGCCCACGTACTTGTGGTACAGCCACGGCAACGGACCGCCTTCGTAGCGCGTGCCTTTGTAACGCCGGTACCAGCTCACGACCGTGTCGAGGCCGTCGGGATTCATCGACGGGATCACCAGCACGACCACGGAGTCGAGCAGCCGGCGCAATGTGGGGTCGGTCGCCAGCCGATAGGCGAGTGACATCCCCATCTGACTCGACGCCACTTCCGTGGAATGGATGTTGTTGCTGATCAGGATCACGGCGGGTTGCCTGCTGCGGAGGTCCGCGAGCGTGGTATCGGTGAGCTGTCGCGGGTCCGCGAGCAGCGCCTGGGCCCGTTTGATCTCGGCGAGGCGCTGCTGATTGGCCGGGGCGGTGATCGTCATCAGGAGAAACGGTCTGCCCTCGGTCGTGCGGCCCAGGGTATCGACGCGCACATAGCGACTCTGCTGTGCCAGACCATTCATGTACCCACTGACCTGCTTCCAATCGGCCAGGACGGAGTCGGCACCGGGCTCGAAAC
>QHUF01000275.1 GCA_003221075.1 Gemmatimonadota bacterium | reverse complement strand
GGTCGTCCAGCGCCGCACGCTGCGGCTCTTGTTTGGGACCCAGATCGTCAGCGGGATGGGCGTGGCGATCGGGTCGTCCGTTGGCGCGCTGCTCGCCGCTGACCTGGCCGGCGTTGGATTGTCGGGTCTCGCGCAAAGCGCAACCGTCATCGGAGGGGCGCTCGCCGCGATCCCGGCCACCGCGATCGTGCATCGCCACGGCCGGAGACCAAGCCTCGCGGCCGCATATGGCGTCGCCGCGCTCGGGGCGCTGCTCGTGGTGCTCGCGGCGGTACGCGGCTCCCTTCCGCTTCTGTTTCTTGGCTTCTTCCTGTTCGGTGGCGCGACGGCGGCGAACCTCCAGGCACGCTACGCCGCCGTGGATCTTGCGCCGGTGGCGCTGCGCGGCCGGCATCTCTCGCTCATCGTGTGGGCGACGACGATCGGCGCGGTGGCGGGGCCGCACCTCGCCGCTCCCGCAGGCGTCGCGCTGTCACAGTTCGGCATCCCGACGCTCGCCGCGCCGTACTTCTTCTCGGCGCTGCTGTTCGTCATCACAGGAATCGCGGTGTTCGCCCTGCTCCGCCCCGATCCTGCGCTGGTCGCCGGAACGGCGGGTGCCGATGGTGGGGCGCATCGGTCGCTCCGCGCCGGGCTGCAAGCGATAATCGTCCGCGCGCCGGCGGTCCTCGGCGTCACAGCCATGGCCGTCGGGCATATGGTGATGGTCGGCATCATGGCGATGACGCCGGTGCACATTCGCGGCGCGGGGCATGACGCGGCTCATACGCTGCGCATCGTCGGCGTGGTCATCAGCGTGCACATCGCGGGGATGTACGCCTTCGCACCGCTCATCGGCTGGCTGACTGATCGCCTCGGCCGCCGGCCCCTGATCTTCGCCGGGATCGCGTTGCTGGTGACCGCGTGCGTACTCGCGGGCGGCGCCGGCTACGACAGCGTACGCCTGGGCGCGGGACTGTTTACGGTGGGACTCGGCTGGTCGTGCACGATGGTGGCGGGCTCGACGCTGCTCACGGAATCGGTGCCGCTCGAGCGGCGCGCGTCCGCGCAAGGGTTATCGGACCTGATCATGGGCTTGGCGGGCGCGTCCGCCGGCGCGCTCTCGGGCGTGGTGGTGAGTGTTTGGAGTTATCCCGCGCTGGCGTTGGTCGCAGCGATTTCGACGGTGCCATTGATCGTGCTCGGGTTCGCGATTCGCGTGGAGTTGCCGAACCTCAAGGCCACGTGACGCCGTCCATTCGTCTCACCGCGTTACGTCGCGCGTGCACCACACGGAACGCGTCGCCGGAGCATCGGGTACGCCCTGACGCGGACGGAGTTTCGTCCGTCGAATTTCACCGGACACCAACGTCAGGAGGCTACCTTGAAGATCCGCACAGCCGTGCCGGCGCTGTCGCTGGCACTCGTGCTTGCCGCGTGCGGCGAGCCACCAGGCAGATCGTCGGACTCCGGGCTAACGGAGTCCTCCAGCTCACCGGCGGCGTCCTGGGTACGGACGTCGTCACCGAGGACTTCGCGACCGAAGTCGCCGTCGCACCCTCCGACCCACAGTGCCAGGTGCTCGCGATCAACCTCGGCCCCATCACCATCGACGCGCTGGTCGCCAGCGTCGACGTGCCCGCGGCGTCCGTCGAAGCCGACGCGTCTGGAGCCGTGGGGCAGTTGTTGTGCCAGCTGGCCAGTCTGCTCGGCAGCGGCGCTCCCGCTTCGCAGGTGCAACCGGTCGTGGACGCGATCAACGCAGCACTGTAGCCCGAGACTCCGGCGCCACTCTGTGTGGCGCCGGAGTCATCCCCTCGGAGTTGAGCGGGTAGCGAGTTGCCAACCCGCAGGTAATTTGGAAAGCTCCTTCTCTCTGCGCTCGCAGGAGGATCCCATGCCGCACATCCACGTCGGCGGCCGCGCCCGCACGATCGCGTGCCTGCTGGTCGTGACGTCGTGTACCCGCGCCGCCGAAAACAGCGCGACGTCGGAACACCTTACGGCCGACGCGCCCAAGCAGACCACTGCGGGGGCCACCTTCATCGCCCCTGCCGGGTGGAGTTTCTCGGTGCGCGGACCTGCCACGATCCTTGCACCGCCGGAGGGTGACTCGCACATCGCGCTCGTGGATGTCCGCGCCCCGACCGCCGACTCCGCTGTGGCGCTCGCCTGGGCCGCATACATGCCCTCGCACACCTGGCCGCTCAGGGTTGTCACTCCCCAGCCCGACCAGGACGGCTGGTCAGATCGGCGCAACTATTCGTACCAGACCTCGCCCAACGAGAAACGCGGTGTCGCGCTGCAGGCGCAGCGCGCCGGCGACGTCTGGACAGTCGTCGTCTACGACATGAGCGATGCCACCGGCGAGAAGCGCCTCGCCGCGGTCCAGCTCATCTTCGACCGGCTCCTGCCGAAGGGCTACACCCGCGAGTCATTCGCCGGGAAGAAGGCCGCGACGCTCGACGCCGGCCGTCTCGCCAGACTCTCCGCGTTCACCCAGCAGGCCATGCGGGAGCTCGGCGTCCCTGGCGTGGCCGTGGGCATCGTTCAGGACGGCAAGGTGGTCTTCGCCGACGGGTTCGGCGTCCGCGAGCTCGGCAAGCCGGCGAAGCCTGACGGCAACACGTTGTTCATGATCGCGTCGAATACCAAGGCGCTGACCACACTGATGCTGGCCAAGCTCGTCGACGCGCACCGGTTCGGGTGGGAGACGCAGGTGACCTCGCTGCTCCCGTCGTTCAAGCTCGGCGATAGCGCCATCACCCGGCAGGTGCTGGTGAGGCATCTGATCTGCGCGTGCACCGGACTGCCGCGGCAAGACCTCGAGTGGCTGTTCGAGTTCAAGAATGCCACGCCTGAGTCCGCGCTGCGGTCGCTGGGGACGATGCGCCCCACGAGCAAGTTCGGGGAGA
Organism: Gemmatimonadota bacterium; assembly: GCA_003221075.1. Classification (GTDB taxonomy): domain Bacteria; phylum Gemmatimonadota; class Gemmatimonadetes; order Gemmatimonadales; family GWC2-71-9; genus 20CM-2-65-7. The sequence goes on along the minus strand of QHUF01000275.1, from coordinate 2,419 downwards.
TGTTCCAGTACTCGAATCCGATGGCCGCAGCGGCCGGTTACACCGGTGGGCATGTGGCCTTTCCCACCCTCGAGCTGGGCGCTGCCTACGACACGGCCATGCAGACGCTTGTCTTCGGGCCGCTGGGCATGACGTCCACGACGTTCAACTACTCCCGAGCGCTCGCGGGCAACCACGCGTCGCCACACGCGCCTGACGTCGACAGTAAGACCAGCGTCGCCGCGATGGACATCAACTACTCCGTCATCCCCGTGCGTCCCGCTGGCGCCGCGTGGAGCAGTGTGCGTGACATGCTCAAGTACGTCTCGATGGAGCTGGCCGAGGGCAAGCTGCCTGACGGCACGCAATACATTGGGCGGGAGACGTTACTCACGCGTCGCGCGCCGAACGTGCCGATCGGGAAGGAGGCCACGTACGGGATGGGCCTCATGGTCGACACCAAATACGGGGCGCCCGTCGTGCATCACGGCGGCGACATGGTCGGGTTCCACAGCGACATGATGTGGCTGCCGGAACAGCAGGTGGGTGCCGTGGTGCTCACCAACGGAAACCCGGGCTGGGTGATACGCGACGTGTTCCAGCGCAAGCTCCTCGAAGTGCTCTTCGACGGCCGCGCCGAGGCCGACGCCGACGTGGCGGCGCAGGCGAAGAACTGGTACACGCAGCTGGCCGCCGACCGCAAGCTCCTCACCGTCCCGGCCGACGCCGCCGAGTCGGTGAAGCTGGCCGGACACTTCCACAACGACGCCCTGGGCGACATCGACGTCCGCCGTGCGGGCGGGCGCACCGTGTTCGACTTCGGTGAGTTCCGGAGCGATGTCGCGACGCGGAAGAATCCGGACGGCTCGATCTCGTTTGTCACGATCGCTCCCGGGATCTCGGGTTTCGAGTTCGTGGTGAGCGATGCTGGGAAACGGCTGACGGTTCGAGACGCGCAACACGAGTACGTCTTTATCGGGTCGTGACGATCAGACGGGTCGTGATGATCAGATAGTAGGGGCGCAGCATGCTGCGCCCCTACCCCACGTTGGGTCCGTTGTCCTCCCGCTGTCTGCGTAGGCCTCCGGCTGTCTGCGTAGTCCTCCGGCTGACAGACCTGTTCCGCCGCTGCTGATGCCTCCATCGAGAGTCGATCGCTAACATCACCTCCAGTTAGCGACCGAGTCTTCTCACCGATGGAGAACAGTATGAAACCGACGATCTACGCGACGTTCCTAGCTCTGGCGATCGCGGGTGGGTGCAGCAACTACAATGCACCAGTTGTCCCGCCGCCTCCGCCGCCACCTCCACCCCCGGTGGCATTCACGCTGTTCGAGACGCTCGGCGACAGCGTGTCGATCGCGGCCAAGCTGACCGAGTTCCGCGCCGCCCTGGGCGGCGGGCTGAACGCACCGAACTCGCCCCCGGCCGATAGCGGGCGGCGCGAAATCAACTGGGACGGCGTACCGGCGGCACTGACCGACGTCGATACGTTCCCGGCAACGTTCTTCAACGTCAACTCGAAGCGCGGCGCGCTGTACTCGACGCCCGGAACAGGCCTGCGCGTCGACAGCACCGACTTCGCGGCGGTCAACGCCGGGCTCGCCGCCCAGTTCACGGCCTTCTCGGCCAAGAAGCTGTTCATGCCGGTGGGGAGCAACCAGGTCGACGTCACATTCCGACTGGTTGGTACCAACACGCCTGGCCTGGTGAAGGGGTTCGGGGCCGTGTTCGTGGATGTCGATCGGGCCGGCTCCGCGACGATCGAATACTTCGACGTGGACAGCCAGCGGATCGCCATCGTCAGGGCACCGAATCACGCAGGCGCCCAGCTGCTGTCATTCACGGGCGCGGTGTTCGAAGCGCCGATCGTTGCGCGCGTGCGGATCACGAGCGGCGACGCCGCGTTGACGGCGACGATCAACGACATCAGCGCGGGCGGGACCCAGGACCTCGTGGTCATGGACGACTTCGTCTTCGGCGAGCCGCGCCCGCTCGGCCCGGACGCCCACGTGACCGTGGGTAACGTCTTCTTCCGGAGCGCGCAGAACGGCAGTCAGAACCCGGCCGTCGACACGATCGCGGCGGGCGCCAGGGTCACCTGGACCTGGAATGCCGCCGGTTCGCACAGCATCCAGTCGACCGGCATTCCTCCGGAGGTTTTCCGGAACAGCGTCGTCATGAGCGCCGCGGGCAGCACTTACTCCGTGCGGATCTTCCATCCGGGGACCTACGCCTACGACTGCGCGGTGCACGGAGCCGCGATGACCGGCCGGATCGTGGTCAAGTAGCGGCGAAGCCCGGCGACCGCATTATTCTCCGGGGTGGATCAGTCCATGCAATTCAACACCCCTGCCCTCCTGGAAGCGTTCTTCGAACGCTCCCAGGATGGGTTTTTTTTCATGATGCTCGATCAGCCGATCGAGTGGGGGCCGAGCGT
>QHUF01000274.1 GCA_003221075.1 Gemmatimonadota bacterium | reverse complement strand
TCGTTGCCGGCGCATGGCTGCTGTTCGGCCGCCACCGCACGAATGGCGGAGCGGGCACCGGTTCGCTCGTGGAGAATCGGGTCGCGGTGCTCTACTTCACCGACGAGAGCCGAGACAGCTCGCTCAGGTATCTCGCCGACGGATTCACCGAAGCGCTCATCGATCAGCTCAGCACGATTCGCGCGCTCGACGTCGTCTCGCGCGGCGGCGTCACCCCGTTCCGGGGACGCGACGTGTCGCGTGACTCGATCGCGCGCGCGCTCGAGGCCGGGACACTCGTCGAGGGCTCGGTGGACCCGGTCGGATCACGGGCGCGGGTCACCATCCGCCTGGTGGACGGCGCGAGCAGCGTGGATGTGCGGCGCCAAAGTTTCGAGTTACCGATCAACGCACCCCTCGCGTTGCGTGATTCGCTCGTGAGCCGGGCGGCGGTATTTCTGCGGGAGCGGCTCGGCGATGAAGTCCGGCTGCGCGAAGAACGGGCCGGGACAAAGAGCGTCGAGGCGTGGACTCTGGTCCAACAGGCGCAGAAGTCGCAGAAAGATGCGGGCGCGGCGGCCCTGAATGATCCCACCGCAGCTGCGGGCCTATACGCCCACGAGGACTCGCTGCTCGAAAAGTCGGAACAGGCCGATCGGACCTGGCTGGAACCGATCGTGCAACGGGCGCGTGTGGCCTACCTCAGATCTCGGCTCGAGCGAGTGCCGCGAGAGATCGACAAGTGGCTGACGATCGGCCTCGGACATGCGAACCGCGCGTTGCGCGTGGAGCCGCAGAATACCGATGCACTCGAGATTCGCGGCACATTGCTGTTGTGGCGATACACGCATGGGTTGGAGCCGGATGAAGCCGCGGCCGAGAAGTTGCTCGCGGCGGCTCAAGCGGATCTCGAGACCGCAACGCGGCTCAACCCGCAACAAGTGGGCGCCTGGAACATTCTCTCGTACCTCTACTACCAGCGGCGGGACGTCGTCGACGCCAACCGCGCCGCCCGCAGTGCGTACGAGGCGGACGCGTTTCTCGCGTCCGCCGACGCGATCCTGTACCGCCTGTTTGTCACCTCATACGACTTGGAGCTGTTTATACCGGCTACTGACTGGTGTCAGAAAGGGCAGCGTCGCTTTCCAAACAATCCACAGTTCTCGCAGTGCGCCCTGATGCTGATGTCGACCAATGCTGCCGACCCCGACATTGGTCGCGCGTGGCAGCTGGCGCGCGATGAAGTCCGCCTCACGCCCGAGCGTATCCGCCCCTATGCCCAGCTGTTCCAGCAGATCTGGGTGGCGGCGGTCATCGCCCGCGCCGGGCTCCCTGACAGTGCGCGGCACGTCCTGGAACGCTCGAAGGGCAACGCGGAAGTCGACCCTCAGAAGGAGCTCCCGGGCTACGAGGCGGTCGTGCGCGTCATGCTGGGTGATAGGGATGAGGCCCTCCGGCTACTGGACGAGTACTTCACCGCCAACCCCAAGCACCGTGAGGGTTTCCGCAAGAGTGTGCACTGGTGGTGGCGCCCGATTCAAAGCGATCCGCGCTTCAAAGCGCTCATTGGGGCTCCATAATCATCCTTGTGATCTAGATCACAAGGATGAAGGCCTGGGGTCTAGCGCTAGGGTTAGCCCTAGGAGAATTTCTAGGCGTTCCGCTGAACCGTAGCCCGTCGTCGCTGGCGCTCCCCTAGACGCGCCGCACATCGCGGGTCCATGTGTGTCGCAGGAGCGCCCATGAGACAACTCACGCCTTTTATCGCCGCCATTGTCGTGCTGTCAGGGTGTAGAGACAATTCCCCGCTGCAGCAGAACCCGCCCACTCTCAATGCCCTAATCGTCGACGGCGCGCACTCCGGCAACAAAGACTTCTTCTTTCTTCCGCCACTCGTCCCGAGTCCTGTAGGCTCACAGTTCTACGATGCCGGCAAGTTCAACGCGCACCTCGCGCCGGTGGCCGAAGTTTGCGAGCTCGCGGCGAATCCGATCCTCGTCCCGACGACGGATTGCAAAGCGCGACCGCTGGTCTTCGGGCCCGCGACAATGGCCCTCGATCTGATCAACCAGCAATATCAGTTGAACTGGGATACGCAGGCGTCGGCATTGATCCTGACGAGTTTCTACCGCATCACCGTACGCGGCTCGGCGCGGGGCACGGCGCTCGGTTTCCTCGACGTCGATCCCGTGCTCGGCGGCGTGAAGAACTTGACGACGGGTGACGTCGTGCAATTCCAGAACGGTCGCGCGCTGCCGATCAAGGTGCGGATCGAGCAAGGCGCGTTTGGGTCGAGCAACTCGAACGACTTTGTGGAGCAGGTCGTGCCCAATGTCATTCCGAGTGGCACTCTCGACGTCACGACGAACACGGGGTTCGCCGGAGCCCGCTTCACGAGCGGGTGGCTCAATCCCAATCTGGGAATCGACCAGGTCGTTGTGATCATCGAGCGGGCGGCCCCCAACTGTCTCAGCAGCGGCCTCGAGGAGATGGAGGGCTGCTATCGGTTCCGCACAGACCCTGACTTGCATCTGATCGAGGGCGGCTTGCCCTTCGCACAGAATGTGATCGCCGGCGTCTGCTTCCAAATCCCCGCGGATATCGGCGCCGGGGAGGGGCCGCCCTTCGAGCTCGCGCGCCGTGAAGAAGTCCGGGGGGTGCCGACGGGATCCCTGACCAGGCTCACCGAGGTTCCAGCCCCGTTCATTCACTGTGACACGTTCGGACCGACTGGCCCGACGATCAGCGCGGCGTTCCGCTCCGGGCGCGTGAGTGAGATCGCCAAAGCAAGCTGGCACGCGCTGAGTAGCACAATCGCCCGTGTCTTACAGCCGGCTGCCCTCCATGCGGTCGACTTGGGCGCTGGCGGCAGCACCGATGGTTTCAGCCTCTTTGGTTTCACACGGTTCGCCTCCATGGCCGTTACATCGGGCCAGGGCGCCACTGCATCGGCGGGCTCGACGGTGCAGGCAGCGGTCACGGTACAGAGCAATCACCATGACCACGTCTCGCCGGTCGCGGGACGGTCGGTGACGTTCACGGTGACGGGCGGCGGTGGATCCGTAAGTACGAGCACGTGCAGCGAGGGCAATGCCTGCGCGGCCACCACCGACGGTGCAGGGTCCGCGGCGGTGACCTGGCGTCTCGGACTCGGCGTGAACACGCTGCAAGTCACTACCACGCAAGTGACCAACAGTCCGCAAACCGTCACGGCCACGGGAACGCCCAGTGCGCTGGGCGCGTACGAAGTCGCGACGTCGAACGCAATCACCCTGCCGGCGCTCACGGGATTCGCCCGCGATGTCGCGACATGCCCTGCAGGCAAGGTCGTGCTGGGTGGCGGCACGCAGGTGATCGGTGAAGGCAGCGCGGACTTCAACACCCGGCTGCAGGAGTCAGCGCCCGGCATCGTGGACGTGGCGACGAATGTCTGGCTCGTGTCGCTCAACAACGAAGATGCCGCCGCTCACGATGTCCAGCTCTTCGCCACGTGCGCGACCACGCCGTACCGCTATCAAGTCATGGAGACGGACGCAGTAATTGCCGCCGGCAGCTTCGCGCGCGAGACCGCGAATTGTCCGGCCGGCACGGTCGTGCTGGGGGGAGGGGCACAGGTGGCCGGAGAAGGCACGGCCGACTTCCATACTCGGCTGCAAGAATCCGCGCCCGGTATCGTCGATGTGGCGACGAACGTGTGGCTCGCGTCGGTGCGCAACGAGGATGACGTACCGCATACCGCTCGCATATTCGCGGTGTGCGCGTCGCCGCCGTCGGGTTATGAAGTCGTGACAGGAGCCATTACGTCACTGGGGGCAGGCGGCGGATTCAATCGCGACGGGATCCAATGCCCCGCGGGC
>QHUF01000273.1 GCA_003221075.1 Gemmatimonadota bacterium | reverse complement strand
CTGCAAAAACTCGGGGGCCTGGCAACAGCGATCGTAGCTCGCCTTGGCCAACGCCGTCGTCGCTTTGTCGATCATGGGCAACAAAGGTGACGTTCCTTCGCCCCATCCTCAAGGTTCCTTCATGAAGGCGGGCTGAGTTTAGACGCGTACTCTCGCGGGAGCGCGCGATGGCCTGGGGACCGATTGTGGTTGGGGTAGACGCATCGCCGGCGGCGATAGGAGCCGCCGATCTGGGTGAACGTATCGCCCAGCTGGCCGGTGTGCGGTGCGAGCTGGTCCATGCGGTGCGGGATGCCTGGGCGCCCTTGGTGGCCGTCAATCCCGACCCGCAGGTGGTCGAGATGCAGAATCTGCAGCTCGCTCTGGCGCGCGAAACCATCAATCGCACGCTGCAGGGCGCGCCGATCCGGAATCGGCAGCTGGAAGACCTCAGCGTCTTCTTTGGTCCACCGGCTGCCGTGCTGCAGGAAGTGACGCGGGAGCGTGGGCCGGGACTGCTGGTGCTGGGCGGCAAGCATCACAGTGCGTTGGAGCGCTGGCTCGGTGGCAGTACCAGCCTCCATGTGGTCCGCACGTCCGAAGTGCCCGTGCTGATACCGCGGGCAATCCTACCGCCCTGCGGCGAATTCTCGTCGCTGCCGACCTGTCGAAAGCCGCCGGCCCCACCGTGGCGTTGGCCGAGCGCTTTGCGCGTCTGGTGGGCGCGCAGTTGCGGGTCCTGACCGTCTTCGAGCCGCTTCCGGATCTGCCCGGCATTCCCGCCACGGATCCGACGGAGTATTACGCGCTCGCGCAAGAGACCCTGGAGCGGGATGTCTGGCCGCTGGTAAAGACTCCGCGAGCCGAGCGAATCGTTCGCCACGGCATGGTGGTGGACACGTTATTGCGCGAGGCGAGCGACTGGCAGGCGGACGTCCTGGTCGTCGGCTCGCACGGCAAGGGCTGGGCGCAGCGGGTGCTGCTTGGCAGTGTCACCGAGCGGCTCATCAACCATCTACCGACCTCGTTGTTGGTGGCGCCGGTGAGCGTCGCAGCAGCGGCGGTGTCGGAACGGCGGGAGCGCCAGCTCGCCATCCACTGAGGAGCATGCAATGATCACTCAATCGATCGTGGTCGGAGTTGATGGCTCGCCCGAAAGTGCCGCGGCGGCCTCCGTGGGATGGAAGATGGCCGTTGCAGCCGACGTGCCGTGCCGTCTGGTACACGCGGCCGGCGCCGTGAACACATCACTGGCGATGGCAGGGACCGGAGTGATCACCGAAACGCTGCAGCTGGCGGCGCTGGCCGGCGCCCGCGATCAATTGCGGGCATCGCTGCAGGACCACGTTCCGTCCTCGGTCGTGGACGCCATGGTGGTGAGTACCGGTCCCACCGGCGACGTGCTCGAAGCGGTGATCGCGGAGACCCACGCCACCATGCTCGTGCTCGGCGGCAAACATCATTCGACGCTCGGCCGCTGGCTGGGCGGGAGCACGGTGCAGCACATGGTCCGTCGTCTCACCGTGCCGCTGCTCGTCACGGCCGGGGAACTGCGAATCCGGCCCGGCGTGATGGTCGCGGTCGATCCTTCGTACGCGGCCGGTCCGACCATCGACCAGGCGGTCGCGTTCGCGCGACTCCTCGGCAGCCCCCTGCACGCATTGCACGTGGTCGATCCGCCGCCGGCGATCGCGGAGCTTTCCCCCGACTGGTCGCGCGAGATCGTGGAGCGCGACATCTGGCCCCGCGTTCCGCTCGTCGAACAAGGCAAGGTCATTCGTGAAGGGGTCCCGTTCGACACGATCGTGAACGAGGCAGCGTCATGGCGCGCGGACGTCGTCGTGGTCGGCTCGCACGGGAAGGGCTGGGTCGACCGCCTGCTCATCGGCAGCGTCACGGAGGATCTGCTGAACAATCTGCCCTGCGCGGTGCTCGTGGTGCCGGTGCCGAAGCCTGAACGGGTCGAGCCGGTCGAGGTGCCTGCGCTTGCCGCGGCGGGATGAGAAGTCTGATACTCCCTTCGGGATAAGGGACCTGGTACATGAAACAGATCTTGATTGTCTACGGCACGACGGACGGGCACACGCGGAAGATCGCCGAAGTATTGGCGGAGAACCTGCGCGCCGAGCGCTGCAGCGTTGATCTCCTGGACGCGGGCGGCTCGCTGCGGCGGTTGAGTCCCGAGGGATACGACGGCGTCATCGTCGCCGCTTCGGTGCACATCGGCTCGTATCAGAGCGGCGTCACGCGGTGGGTGCGCACGTATGCCGCCATGCTGAACGACATGCCGACGGCATTTCTGTCCGTCTGCCTGGCTGTGCTCGAGCCCAACGCTAAGACGCGGCGGGAAGTCGCCAACATCCTCGAGCGCTTCTTCGCCCGCACCGGTTGGCAGCCGTTGGTTTCCAAGCCTATCGGTGGCGCGGTCCGGTACACGCACGACGGATGGCTCAAGCGGCGGATGATGAAACGGATCGTGGGAAAAGCCGGTGGGAGCACGGACACCACCCGCGACCACGAGTACACCGATTGGAATGATCTGCGCAGTTTCGCGCTCGAATTTACGAATCGTCTGAGGGCCGGCGCTCCCGCTCCGGTCAGGAGTCTGGCCACCGCGACCATGTCGCGCTGAGACCGCGCTCGACGCCACTTGCAGGCGGTGACGGCGACGCAGAGCTTTGGGCTCACCTTGGCTTCCGTCGCAACCACACCCGAACATACGCTGCGCCGCCAGCTCGGCCTCGTGGCCGTCACCGCGCTCGTCGTGGGCGAAGTCATCGCCATCGGGATTTTTCTCACCCCCGCCGGGATGGCGCGGTCGCTGGGCTCGCCGTTCTGGCTGCTGATCGTCTGGCTGCTGATGGGCGTGATGGCGCTGAGCGGCGCGCTGTGTTACGGCGAGCTGGCGGCGCGATATCCCGAAGCCGGCGGCGGCTACGTCTATTTGCGTGAGGCGTACGGTCCTGCCGTGGCCTTCCTGTATGGCTGGAAGTGCCTGCTGGTCATGGATCCAGGGATCACCGCAGCACTCGCCGCCGGACTCGCGAGCTACGTGGGATACGCGGTGGGGATTTCGGGCGTGTGGCTCAAGGTGATCGCGATCGGCTCCATCGCCGTGCTCGGTGTTGTGAACATCATCGGATTGAAACTCGGCTCCGGCTTGATGCAGGCGCTTACGGCGCTGAAACTCGGTGCGTTGGCGCTTATCATCGTGCTCGCCCTCGCACTGCAGGCCGGCAGCTGGACCAATTTCGCGCCTCTCGTCGCTCAGCATCCGGGCTCGACGCCGTTGCCGGGGGCGCTGGCTGGCGCGTTCGTTGGCGCGTTTTTCGCCTTCGGCGGCTGGTGGGAAATCAGCAAGCTCGCCGGCGAGGCGCGCGACCCTGCCCGCACGTTGCCGCGGGCGCTCGCTCTCGGCGTCGGCATTGTGACGGCCATCTACATCCTCACGAGCGCCGTCTTCTTGTACCTGGTGCCGCTCGAGCGCGTGACGTCGGGAGAGACATTCGCGGCGCAGGCCGGAGAGCTGCTGTTCGGGCCGGCGGGCGGGAAAGTCTTTGCGTGGATTGTGATCGTCGCTGTGCTCGGCAGCCTGCTGGGACTCCTGATGGCGTTACCGCGAGTGTATTACGCCATGGCCCGCGACGGCGTGTTCTTCAAGGGCGTCGCCGTGCTGCATCCGCGCTTCAACACGCCGGCGCGGGCGATCGCGATCCAGACAGTCCTCGCGTC
>QHUF01000272.1 GCA_003221075.1 Gemmatimonadota bacterium | reverse complement strand
GCTAAGCGTTCTCAGCCGCGCGGGTGATAGCTCTTGTGGACGGTGCGGAGGTAGTCCCGATCGACGTGCGTGTAGAGCTGTGTGGTCGAAAGATCGGCATGACCCAGCATCTCCTGGACCGCGCGGAGGTCGGCGCCGCCCTCCAGGAGATGTGTGGCGAAGGTGTGGCGCAGGGTGTGCGGCGTGACTCGCTTGGACAACCCCGCGCGCCGCGCGGTCGCCTTGATCACGCCCCAGGCGCCGACGCGTGACAATGGTGTGCCGCGAGCGTTCAGGAAGAGCACGCCTCGACTCTCACCACGATCGAGATGGGGGCGAACTTCGTGGATGTACGATGAAATGCGGCCCATCGCGGTCTTCCCGAATGGCACGATGCGTTCTTTCGCCCCCTTGCCATACACGCGCACAATCCGCTCGCCGAACGAGATGTCTTGGAGTCTGACGGAGACCAACTCCGAGACGCGGACACCGGTGGCGTACGCGAATTCCAGTAAGGCGACGTCGCGCAGGGCGAGCAGTTCATTGGTATTGGGGGCTTCCAGCAGCTTCTCCATTTCGGCGACCGTCAAGACCGCGGGCAACGTGCGCCACCGTTTGGGGGACTCAATGCGCTCGCTGGGGTCGCGGGTGGCGATCCCCTCCCCTACCAAAAACTTGAAGTAGGTCCGGATCGCCGAGATCTGACGGCGGATCGTCGTGGGCGCGAGGCCGAGGTCCTTGAGAAAGTAGATGAACTCGCGCAGCTGGGCTGCGAATAGCTGCTCCGGGGTTTTGGCTCCGCGGCTCGTGGCGTACTCGGCGAGCCGCGTGATGTCGCGCAAGTAACTCTCGACGGTGTTCCCGCTGTTGCCTGCCTCGAGCGCCAGGTAGTCGCGGAACCGCTCGAGCTGGAAGGCTTGGGCTAGCGCGGGACGCGGCGGCGGCGGCGGCGACGAACGATCCATACGACAATTATTAGGATTAGAACGCCGGCCACAATAGCGAGCACGGTGTTCATTTTCTTGACCGCGTTGAGCACGGTGTCGAGATCCGTGCCCAGGCGGCGCACGAGATACGTCAGCGCTCCGTAATACACGGCCGACGCGACCGCCATGGGAATCAACGCGCGCCAGGCCGGCACGCGCGCGATGCCCGCGAACGGCATCACGACGCCACGCCAGACCGGCAGCAACCGCGCGAAAAAGATGCCGTAGGCGCCATGCCGCCGATACTGCTCCTCGATATGGGCGACGGTATTTGGCGTGAAGATGTGGCGGCCGAGGAAGCCGCTGGTGACCATCGTCCCATGACGTCGGGCCAGCGCGTAGACGGCCGCTCCCGATCCCACGTTCGCGGCCCAGCTGAGGATGAAGACGAGCCAGACGTTCATGACGCCCCGGCCCGCCAGGAATGCTCCGAGGGATACGGCGACGTCGGCCGGGACCGGCGGAAAGATGTTCTCGACGGCGGCGAGAACTGCGATCAGCGCATACAGGGGCCCGGTTGGAAGGTGCTCGAGAAACGCGAGAAAGTCCGTCAGATGACCGAATGCCCCCCGCTCGGGCGGGGCGCGCTCGGCTCGGCGAGCGTCGCGACGGCCATTACGGCGATCCCCTCACCGCGTCCGATCCATCCCATCCCCTCGTTCGTTTTCGCCTTCACCGACACGTGCGCAGGCCCGGTCAGCAACGCTGCGGCCAGGCGCTCTTTCATCGCGTCGATATGCGGCGCCAGTTTCGGCTTTTCCATGATGACGGTGACGTCGGCGTGCCCGAACTGGAACCCCGCTTCCACGACTTTGAGAAACGCCTTATTGAGCAGATCGATCGAGTTGGCATTCTTCCAGCGCGGATCGTCGCTGGGAAACATGCGGCCGACGTCACCGAGGCCCGCCGCGCCGAGGATCGCATCCGTCACGGCGTGGGCGACGGCGTCAGCGTCGGAGTGACCGGCGAGGCCCTTGGCATTGGGGATTTCTACACCGCCGAGGATCAGCTTGCGGCCCGCGGCAAAGGGGTGTGAGTCGTAGCCGATGCCAACTCGCATGAGGAGAGCATAATAACCCGAAATTGCTTTGGCGCGCTGGGATTGTGAGATTGGAGAACGAATGAATCAGCGCTATTCGGTTTACACAGTTCCGTCGAGTCCCCGTTAGGCGGCCCACCTGAATCGACGTCGGGCCATCGCGATCCTGATTGGCATCGCCGTGGGCGCTGGCCTAGTTGCCTCGGCTTCTATTGACGCTTGGCGTGAATCTTTCCTGGGTCACCTCGTGTTCTGGCCCGCGTACGCAATCGTTGGTGCGTTTCCGCCACCATGCTTCGATCGTGGACCTGGCCAACAACCATTCTGTGAAGGGACTCCCGTTCAACTCTTTGCGGCCCTTCTTGGCTTTGCGGTTGTCTTCATCTCTTATGGTGGTCTTGCTGGGTGGTTGAGCTGGAGGGTGATCCGGCAGCCGTAGCAAGCGACGGAACCCGGCCGCCTGACCAGCGCCTGAAGCTGACGGCGCGCGTAGATTATGGAATGAATCTTTCTTCAGCGCGCCGCAGCCTAAGCGCCATCCATTAGGCCGCGTGGCCGCATGAGCTACATCCGCATCATCGCGTGCCCACCCGGCGAAGCTCCACTCGCAGTGCGTGAAGCATGGATCGGACTGGAACTCCCGCTTTCAAGTAACCCCCTCGTCGGACCAGGCCGACGGAGCTTCTTCACGGGGGGTGTGATTTCCGGACCACGCGGCTGGTGGCAAACCCTCGTGCAGCTAGTCCGCGGCCAGCTCGCCCGACAGTCCGGGTACGCCGTTAATGCCCTCGAGGCTATCAACACTCTCGCTACTAAGAATGAAGCCGCCGCACAGTGGTGGCGGACTCACTGTCCCCACCTTCTTAACGGAAGGCGAAATTTTGTCTTCTCGGCTAACTCCTGCGAGGAGTGCTAGTGGCCGAATCGGCAGCACCACGCCCTCAGGGTACCCTCCATGCTCAATGTGACTCTAAAGCGCTTCGACGTGCCGGATGAAGTCCGGCCCTTCCCTCGGGGTCGGTTCGAGCTCATCACTCTCGACGGTCTACTGATCGGTCGGGCCACGCACGAGCCGGGATACAAGTGGTCAGTGGATATGGCGCCGTCCGTCGGCACTTCACGCTGCCACCTTGAGCACGTCGGGCTTGTTCTGCAGGGGCGGGCGGCAACGGCCTTCGACGACGGGCGCGTGTGGGAGCTGACGCCTGGCACGCTGTTTCACATTCCCCCTGAGCCCCATGACCTCTGGGTAGTGGGAGATGAGCCCTACGTGACCTTACATTTTCTCGGTGACGGATACTACTCCAAGTGACAGTCGGGCAGGGTGCTGCGAGCTCCGCTCCCTCGCGAGCCGGCGATGCAGCTGGGGTCGATTATCGCAAGCTGGATCCGAAGCATCTTGTTCGAGACAGCTACGACCGCATCTCCCATGCGTATCGCGGCGATACCCTTCCCCGCGATCGCGGCTACTTCAGATGGCTCGACGTTCTCCTGCCTTATCTGCAACACGGTGACGCTGTGCTTGACCTGGGCTGCGGATGTGGTGTTCCCATGGCGCAAGAACTCGCACAACTCTGCGGCGTCACCGGTATCGATATCTCGCCCGTTCAGATTGAACGTGCCCGGAAGCTCGTGCCGAACGGCACGTTCGAGTGCCGAGACATGGCTAGCGCTGAATTCGAGGAAGGACGCTTCGCCGCCATTCTCTCGCTCTTTTCGATAATCCACCTCCCCGTGCGAGAGCATCGTCCGCTCTGTACTGGAGCCACGCCGACGAGCAGACTTCCGTCAAATGGCTCGAGGAGACCGGCTTCGAGGTGCTGTGGCAGGAGTTCCTCCCTGAGGGAAAGGGCGGTCACCGGATCGTCCTTGCCCGTCGTCTGTCGTAGAATTGCGTTTGTGAAGGTGAACGTCCGTTAGTCGGCACAGGAGGCGTCGGTGCACGTGAAGTCGTGTATGCCGGTCATCCCAAGCGGGGATCTCGACAAGAGTCTGCGCTTCTGGGTAGAGGGTCTCGGTCTTACCATGGACCGAGCGATGCGGCAGGACGGTCGTCTCATCGGCTGCATGGTTCACAATGAGCATTTGTACTTTTGGCTCAATCAACGAGCAGGCACACCGATCAAGCCGGAGAATTACGAGGGCGTCCGGCTCTACTGGACGCCCCGTGATATCCACGAACTCAGAGCGCGCCTCGAAAGGCTCGGCTACGCCGTGTCAGAGATCACGGACCGCGACTATGGTCAAACTGAGTTCTTTGTGACCGACGACGATGGATACTCGCACTGCTTTGGTGTCGCAACCACCAAGAGCGGCTAGCCGTGTCTCTCCGTTACTTGTCGATCCGCATCGCAAGCGCGGGGCACGCGTTCTTTGCTGCGGTCATGATCTGGCTCGGACTTATGGGCCTCAGCAAAGGCACCTTTGTCCCGGTTTGGCAGCCCGTGCCCAAGTGGGTGCCTGCGCGCGAGCCACTGGCATATCTCTGCGCCTTCATCTCCCTGGCCTCCGGTATCGGCCTGCTCTGGCGGCGCACCGCGGCCGTCGCTGCCCGCGTGCTCTTCGTGTCGCTCATGGTTTGGCTGCTGGTCCTGAGACTGCCCAACTTCTTCTTCGAGACTCCCGTCGTGCTCGTTGCCTGGACGTTCGGTTCGACGGCGGTGATGGTGGCGGCCGCTTGGGTGCTGTACGTCTGGTTCGCCAGTGACCGCGACCGGCAGCGCTTCGGTCTCTTCGCCGACGACAGGGGCGTGCGCATCGCGAGGGTGCTCTACGGCCTGTCCTTGATCCCCTTCGGCCTGGCGCACTTCATGTATCTCGATGCGACCACCGTCCTGATTCCGCGTTGGCTGCCGTGGCACGTGGCGTGGGCGTACGTCACCGGCGCCGCCTTCATCGCCGCGGGCTTGGCAATGACGGTCGGTGTTTTTGCGCGCTTGGCCGCCGCGCTATCGACGCTGCAGATGGGCCTGTTCGGTCTGATCGTGTGGGTACCGCGCGTCTTGGCGGGCGCCGTCAACGACTTCCAATGGGGCGAGTTTGTCGTGACGTGCGCGCTGACGGCGGGCGCCTGGGTGGTGGCGGATTCTTACCGCGGCACGCCCTGGCTCGAGACGGGCAGTCGCTCGCGAGAGGCGTAGCATTCCACAGGTTGCCTGGCTCAGTTCACTCATTTTTCGCACCGTTAAGCCGCCGCCGCCGCCGCCGCCGCTGTAATCACCGGCCCCGTCGGTACCAATTGTTTCCTCACCGGATCGATCTTCTGTCATAGGCCTCGATACCAATTTACTGCAAGCAGGTCCTTCGCTACGCCCGCTGGCGCGGGCTTCGCTCAGGATGACATTAGCAGTTTTCCGCCTCAAATCCCGCTATAGAAGGTATGAAACCCCTGATGACGCGAGGCTTGGGCCTCGCATTTGTGCCTCTAATGGCAGCCTGCGGCTATTGGGGACGGCGTCCTGTCGATCAGGACACCGACATCCGTCGCAACAGCCCCGTGTGGATCTGGACTCGGGGCGGCGTCGAGAAATGGCATGACGTATTCGTCACCTACGACTCAGTCAAGGGCATTCCCTTCGATCTGCCTCTGGGGTGCGCCACCTGCCGGCGGAGCATTCCGTTGACCCGCGTCGACTCTATGAAGCTGGGCTACAAAACGCGCGTCCAAAACATTACCGAGTTCGTCGGCGTCGTCACCGCGGCCATCCTAGCCGAGGCCGCAGTGTGCGCTGTGGTGGCCCCTCACAATGGGGAGTGCTAGCTGCCTATTCGTTTGGTGTCCACAACACCGCGCGGCTCTGCAACGCAAAGCTGACGCTGAGGCCGACAATCTGTCCGGCGTTGTTGATCCCAAATGCGCGGCTCCCCAAGTCGCCGGGCAAGGTGCCGAGGTCATGTATGCCGTTGTCGTCCCACAGCGCAGCGTCTATGGTCAGACCGCCGGCGTTGGGGGCAGTAACGATGGCGCTGCTCTGGCCCACGATCTGCCCGCGTGCGTTGACGGCCGACGCGTCGCTGAACCCGTCCGGGCCGGTCAGCGTTCCAAGATCCACGATCCCGCTCTCGGCCGTCCAGCGGAACGCCCGAGGCAGGAACGCGTCGTTCTCAGCCAGCCCGACCACCACGTCCTTCTCGTTTGTGGCCCTTGCGAATCCGCCGCCACACGGGTCGACGGTGCCGAGCTCGCCAAGGTTTTGGAACTCTCCGCGCGGTCCCGAGAGGAACGGAATCGTGAAACCACAGAATTGGTTCGCCTGGGTGCTGAAGTTGCTTCCGCCGACGATCTGCTGCCGATTGTTGATCCCCTGGGCCTCCGAGTTGTCGCCAACGACACTCACCAGGTCAGTTAGACCTTGCTGCGCCGTCCAGAGGAAGGCGTGGATCGATCCGTCCGGGAGATTGCTTTTACCCACCACTTGATCGAGGTCGTTGATACCCAGGGCTTCCCCGAATCCACCGCCGAATGTCCCCAGGTCTTGCATCCCGCCCGCCGGCGTCCAGAAGAAGGGACGCCGCTCGCCCGAGGCTAGGGCGCTCGCGCCAACCACATGACCGAGGCTGTTGATGCCGAAGGCCTGGCTGACGGTGCCACCCAGGGTGCCGAGGTCCTTCATGCCGTCCGTCGCTGTCCAGAGATACGCGTGCGTGTCGCCCGAGGCCGTCACGCTGGCTCCAACGACCTGTCCGGCGTTGTTGATCGCCCGCGCGTTCGCGGACGCACCGCCTAGCGTGCCGAGGTCGCTAATCGTGTAGCTCGGCGTCGCGGCCGGTGCGACGTCGGCGCGTAGGCCCGATTCCGCCCGCGGCGACGTTGGTTCACTGCAGGCGAGGGCGCCCAGCAACGCAGTGAGGACGGTCGGCGTGAGTAGCGTCTTGCGCTTCATACTCCCCCCGAGGTGGTCAGTTATCGAACGCGGTGTTAGTCTCACCCCATGTCTACGACAACGTTCCGCGCCCTTGGCGTCCCCGCCCTGCTCCTCGTTCCCACGCTACTTACAGCCCAGCGTCCCACGCTCTCCGCTACGGTGAAGCCATACGTCGCGGTCGACACGCCTGTGGTGGCCCTCACGCACGTGCGTGTCATCGACGGCACCGGCACCGCGCCCAAAGAAGACCAGACGCTGATCATCCGCGACGGCAACATCGCCCTGCTCGGCGCCGCCCGCTCGACCAGAGTGCCGGAGGGCGCGCAAGTGATGGACCTCACCGGGAAGTCCGTGATCCCGGGCCTCGTGATGATGCACGAGCATCTCTACTACCCGACCGGTCCGGGCGTCTACGGCGCCGATTACGTGAGCTTCTCGCGGTTGTATCTCGCGGGCGGCGTGACGTCGATGCGGACCGGCGGCAACGTGGGCGGCTATGCCGACCTGAACCTCGCGGCGGCGATCAAGGCCGGCAATCAGGTGGGACCCTGGATCGACGCAACCGCGCCCTACGTGAACGGCCCTTCCCCGTTCACCCAGATGTACGCGTTGAAGGACTCGGCCGACGCTCGCCGCTTCGTGGCATTCTGGGCCGACGCGGGCGCGACGTCGTTCAAAGCATACATGAATATCACCCGCGCCGAGCTCGCCGCGGCGGTGAATGAAGCGCACAAGCGCGGACTCAAGATCACGGGCCATCTCTGCTCGGTCACCTATCGGGAAGCCGCCGAGCTCGGCATCGACGATCTGGAGCACGGCTTTTTCGTCGCGACCGACTTCATTCAGGGGAAGCAGCCGGACGTGTGTCCGGCACCAACCGGTGGGATGCCCGCGCTCGTCGGTTTCGATGCCAAATCGCCGGAGTTCACGTCCCTCGTGCAGCACCTGATCTCCCATCACGTCGCGGTCACGTCGACGCTGACGGTGTTCGAGACGGTCACGCCCGGGCAGCCGGCGACGTCGGGGACCGATGTGCTCGATCCCCTGCTCAAGACGCAGTACGATCAGCTCTACACGCGCGTGCAGCAGAACACGGCGTCGCCGTTCGCCAAATTGCTCCCGCTCGATCGCGCGATGGAGCTGGCGTTCTTCCGCGCGGGCGGGCTCCTCCTCGCGGGGACGGACCCGACGGGCGGCGGCGGCGTGATTCCCGGCTACTCCGATCAGCG
>QHUF01000271.1 GCA_003221075.1 Gemmatimonadota bacterium | reverse complement strand
TATCCCCGGAAGGGCGCGATCCAGCTCGGTAGCGATGCCGATCTCGTCGTGTACGATCCAAGCTATCGTGGCACGTTTTCGAAGGAATGCAGCTACTCGAACGTCGATTACAACGCGTACGAGGGCTGGGAGCAGAAGGGCCGCGCCTCCGTCGTCACGGTGCGTGGGAAGGTGCAGGCACGCGATGGAGAATTCGTCGGCACAATCGGCCGGGGCCAATTCTTGAAACGGGAGCCAACACACTGATGGATTCGCAGACCGTACGCCAAAAGCACAAAGAATTCCTTTTCCCCTGCGTCGCCAACTACTACGCCGAGCCCGTCGTCATCACGGAGGCGCATGGCTCGACCGTGAAGGACCTGGACGGCCGGGAGTATCTCGATTTCTTCGGGGGCATTTTGACCGCCGGGATCGGTCATTCCCACCCCGACTTCGTGAAGCGGATTCAGGATCAGGTCGCGCGACTCGTCCACACGTCCAGCGTTTACCCGACTGTCGAGCAAGTCGCCGTGGCGGAGCGGCTCACGCAGATCACCCCCGGGAAGCTCAAGAAGAGCTTCTTCACGACGAGCGGCACGGAAGCGGACGAAACCGCGATCATGCTGGCGAAGGTTTATACGGGCCAGCAGGAGATCATCGCACTGCGGCACAGCTACGCGGGCCGCAGCCAGGGCGCGATCGCGATCACGGGCCAGCAGCCCTGGCGGGTGTTGCCGACGCAGATCGCCGGCATCAAGCACGCGCTGTCGCCCTACTGCTACCGGTGTCCCCTGGGGCTCGAGTATCCCGACTGCGGGATCCGCTGCGCCCAGGACATCGACGACCTGATCAAGACGACGACGAACGGCCGCCCCGCCGCCTTCATGGCCGAGCCGATTCAGGGCGCGGGCGGGTTCATCACGCCGCCCAAGGAGTACTTCGAGATCGCCGTGGGCATCATCCGCAAGTACGGCGCGGTCTTCATCTGTGACGAAGTGCAGACCGGCTGGGGGCGCACCGGAGACAAATGGTGCGGCATCGAACACTGGGGCGTCGAGCCGGAGATCATGACATTCGCCAAGTCGATCGCGAGCGGGTTCCCGGTGGGGGCAACCATCGCGACGGAGCAAGTCGCGAACGCGTTCACCGGTCTCTCGCTCTCGACGTTCGGGGGCAACCCGATCTCGATGGCCGCGGTCGATGTGACCGTGGAGGTCATGCAGCGCGAGAACACGCCCCAGCGCTCCGCCGAGCGCGGCAAGCAGCTCCGCGACGCGCTGGAGGAGCTCAAGAAGCGTTTCGCGTTCATCGGCGACGTGCGGGGGATGGGCCTGATGCAGGGAATCGAGTTCGTGGAGGACCGCAAGACGAAAGAGCCCTCACCCAAGAAGACGACCGCGTTCCTCGAGGCGGCCAAGAAACAGGGCCTGTTGATCGGCAAAGGCGGGCTGTATGGGAACGTGATCCGCATCGCGCCGTCGATGCTGATTAGCAAGTCGGAGATCGAGGACGGCTGCACGCGGATGGAGCGCGCACTCGCGGAGATTCAATGATTACCCGGGCTGAGAGCCCGGGCTCGGCGTGGTGTGTGCCCTCTAAGGGCGCACTCGTGGCCGAGCGCGCGCTCTCAGCGCGCGTCCTCTTATGACGCTGCCCGCTCGCACGCAGCTCGCGAACGAAGATCTCCTGCCGGTGGCGCCGGACCGGCGCACGTGGAACTGGTGGCACATCGCATCGCTGTGGATCGGGATGGCGATCTGCATTCCCACCTACACGCTGGCCTCCGGTCTGATGGCCTCGGGCTGGACGTGGCAGGCAGCCGTCGGCGCGGTCATCCTCGGCAACGTGGTCGTCCTGATTCCGATCGCGCTCAACTCGCACGCCGGCACGCGCTACGGGATCCCCTTCCCTGTGCTGGCGCGTGCCTCGTTCGGTGTCTTGGGCGCGAACCTTCCGGCGCTGCTGCGGGGCCTCGTCGCGTGCGGCTGGTTCGGCATTCAAACATGGATCGGCGGCTGGGCGATCTACAAGCTCATCGAAGTCATGTGGCCCGGCATCGCGACGCTGCCGCAGCTGCTGCCCGCGTTCGTGGGTCTCAACACCGGCGAGTTTCTGTGCTTCATGGTGTTCTGGGCGATGAATGTGTGGATCGTGTTGCGCGGGATGGACTCGATCAAGTTCCTGGAGACCTGGGGCTCGCCATTCCTCCTCGCCGTGGGTGCAGCGCTGTTTATCTGGGCCTGGGTTCGCGCCGGCAGCCTTTCCGTCATGCTTCAGAATCCGTCCATCGGCCCATCCGCCCATCAGCCCGTCGGTAGTGTCTTCGGAGCCGGGCTGACTTCCGCCGTCGCCTTCTGGGGAACTATGGCCCTGTCGATCCCCGATTTCTCGCGCTATGCCCGCTCCCAGCGCGATCAGCTTGTGGGCCAGGCCGTCGGGCTGCCGGCCACGATGGCGCTATTCGCATTTATCGGCGCCGCAGTCACGAACGCAACCGTCGTGATCTTCGGGACCCGGATCGCCGATCCGGTGGCGCTGCTGGCGCGCATCGGCGGACCGCTGATGATCATGCTCTCGATGGCGGGGCTCATCATCGCAACGCTCACGACGAACATCGCCGCCAACATTGTCGCACCGGCGAACGGCTTCTCGAACCTCGCGCCGCATAAGATCACCTTCAAGCAGGGGGCGACGATCACGGCTGTCATCGGCATTCTCATGATGCCGTGGCGGCTCTACAACGACGCCGCCGCCTACATTTTCACGTGGCTGATCGGATACGGGGCGCTGCTCGGTCCCGTCGCGGGGATCATGATCGCCGACTACTTCGTCGTGCGCCGCGGTGAGCTGATCGTGAACGACCTCTATCGGCGCCACGGCGTCTACGAGTACTCCCGCGGCTTCAACTGGGTGGCGATCGGGGCGCTCGCGCTCGGCGTGCTGCCCAGCCTTCCGGGCTTCGTCGCCGCGCTGCGCGGCGTCCCCGAGACCGGTCTCTTCGGCACGATCTACAATTGGGCGTGGTTTGTGGGCTTTCTGATCTCTGGACTGCTGTACTGCGTGGGAATGCGTGTGAAGGGCGTGCCAATGCGTGGTCCGATCGGAGCCAGTGCCGGTGGCTGAGCAGGCTCGCGTCCTCACCGACGAGCAGCTCGAGCGCAACTTCGCCGAGATCGCGCCGCCGCTCACGAACGACGCGGCGCTGCTCGAGGCGAACCAGTGCCTTTACTGCCACGACGCGCCGTGCACGATCGCCTGCCCCACACATATCGACGTCCCGGCATTCATCAAGAAGATCGCGACCGGCAACCTGCGCGGCTCCGCGCGAGTCATTCTCGATGCGAACCCGTTCGGCCACTCGTGCGCGCGCGCCTGTCCGGTAGAAGTGCTGTGCGAAGGCGCCTGCGTCCTGAACGACCGCGACGAGCAGCCGATCAAAATCGCGCTGCTGCAACGCCACGCGACCGACTACGTGCTGGAGCACAAGGTCAAACTCTTCAAGGCGGGAAAGCCAACGGGCAAGCGCGTTGCCATCGTCGGCGCCGGGCCCGCGGGCCTCTCGTGCGCCCGAAATCTTCGCATCATGGGACACGCCGTGACCGTGTTCGAGAGTCGTTCTCAACCGGGTGGACTAAACACCTACGGGATCGCGGAATACAAGTTGAAAGCCGATGTGGCGCTGGCAGAGGTCCAGGACATTCTCGATCTCGGTGTCGAGCTCAAGACGGGTGTCACGGTCGAATCGATCGATCAGCTCCTGACGCAGTACGACGCCGTCTTCGTAGGCGTGGGTCTCGGCAACACGAAGCAGCTCGGCATTCCCGGAGAGGATCTCGCGGGCGTGATCGACGCCTTGAGCTTCATTGAGCATTTGAAAACCCATCCTTATCGGGAGACGGATGTCGGAAGG
>QHUF01000270.1 GCA_003221075.1 Gemmatimonadota bacterium | reverse complement strand
CACGCGCGCAGCCATCTGCCACTGTATCGCGCGATCGTGGGTCGCGAGAGTGGCGCCTTCATTGTGCAGCGGATCCATCGCACGATCGCAGACCTCGCGGAGCTGGATCTCAAAGCGCTCGGGTTCAAGGGAGCGCCCGAGCAGCGGCGGCTGGCGGTGGAGTTCCTGGCGGGGGCGTTCATGGCGGTGCTCACCTGGTGGCTCGATGAAGGCGCGACGCTGCCGCCCGAAGAAATCGATGGCATCGTTCGCCGCTTGGTGATGCGGGGGCTGGCTATTCGCTCAGGGAGCCTTGCTACAGCCGACGGGCGTCGGGATTGAGCACCGGTCACTCATGGCCGTGGCGGTGATGAATGTCGGGATAATGCGGATGTGTGTGAGTGAGCGGCGTATGAGTGTGAACGTGTGTGTGAGGCTCTCCCGGCGGGTCGTCCGGCCCATGCGCATGCTCGTGATGCACGTCGTGGCAGTGGGCGTGGCTGTGCGTTAGCGGCTCGTGCGTGTGAGCGTGCTGGTGGCGCTCTCTCAGATGCAGCCAGACGCCCACGGCCATGAGAATGCCGGCCGCGAGCAGCGGACGGGTGATGGGCTCGCGCCAGAGGATGATGGAAAGCACTGCACCCACGAACGGCGCCGTCGAGAAGTAAGCGCCGGTACGCGCCGTCCCGAGACTGCGCAAGGCAAGGACGAAGCACACGAGACTCAGGCCGTACCCAAAGAACCCCAGGACGAGCGCACCCGCAGCCCGCGGGGCGGACGGAACCGCGCCGGTCAGGAGCAGGCCCGCAGCGAGGTTCACGCTGCCGGCCACGCCGCCTTTCAGCGCGGCGATCTGGATCGGGTCACTTGCCGAGACTTTCTGCGTCAGGTTGTTGTCGATGGCCCAGCAGAGGCACGCGGCGGAGATCGCGAGCGGTCCGCGAAGGCCGCCCCACGCGACCCGGCCTTCCCAGGTCAGCAGCGCCCCACCTGCCACGATTGCCACCATCCCCAGCGCCACGCGCCAGTCGACATTCTCACGAAAGGCGAACCACGCGAGCAGCGCGGTGAAGACACCCTCGAGGTTCAAGAGGAGCGAGGCGGCCGAGGCCGGTGTCCTCGCCAGTCCCCCCAAGAGGAAGAGCGGAGCGAGCACACCGCCAACCCCGATCGCGCCCACGAGCCAGGGGAGATCGCGGCGCGCCAAGCCGGCCTCCGCCGCGTGGCGCGCGCGTCGCCGCAGGAACCAGAGAATGCCGAGCCCGATCCCGGATCCGAGGTAGAGCAGACCGGCGAGGACTGGGGCTGAGACGCCGGTCAACAGTCCCTTCGCGAGCGGCGTGCTGGCGCCGAACAGCAACGCCGCGAGCAGGGCGTACCGAACGCCGGGGCGACTCATCACGTCAGCTGCGCGCGCACGCTCTCGAGCAGCGCCTTCGTCAGTCGCACGCCGTCGGGCTCGCTGTGCTTGTCCCCTTCGTACTCGATCCCCAGGAAGCTTCTGTACCCTGCGTCCTTGACGATTTTCATCATGCAAAGCGACGGCGGTCTATCGGACGGGTCATGGCTCATTCTCCTTCGGCACTAGTACTCGGAGGACCGGACGACCGCTCACGTTCGCGAGCGGCAGGTAGACGCGGTGCGTGGCGGGATCGACCGCGACTGAGTGGGCCTTCGGCGCGCGATACCAGCCGAGCTGCACGAGCGCGCCGTTTCGCTCCTCGAACACCGCCACTATTCCGGACTCGGCGGCAACATACAGCCGCTTGAGTTCTGGATCGAACGCCAAGACGTCAGGATCGCTCCCGAGTGGCAGGACCTGACGCAGCTGCAGGGTCCGGAGATCCAGCACGCCCAGTGTGCCGCTCTCCTCACCCGCGATGAAGGCCAGACGGTTCGGTGCGTCGACGTAGACCCCGTGCGGATAGCCTACCACCTGGTCGAGCGTGATGCGACGCACGATGGTGGCAGTCGCCGGATCAATCACGGCCAGGTGGTTCGCTGTCTGCACCGCTACGATCACGCAGTGCGAGCCCGCGTCGTACTGGGTGTTACCCGCCTCGCCACCGAGCTCGATCTGTGCGACCACGGTGTTTGTCGTTGGATCGATTACAAAGTCCCGCCGCCCCGATTCGTCGGAGACAAAGACTCGCCGCTCGGCTGGAGCATACGCGATCCCGTCTGGGAACCGCGGTCCCGGCACCCGTGCGACGATCTGCAGCGTCGAATCGTGCACGACCACGACCGCGTGATCGCCGGCAGCGGACGCATACGCCCGATGCTCGGCCGGCACAGCAAGCACTCCGGTCACCGTGGGAAATCCATCCAGATTGCCGATGACTTTCCCGGCGCGTACATCAAAGACCACGAGCTGCCCGGCACCCATGTGTGAGATGAACAGTCGACCGGAAGTCGGCTCCAGGCTCTGGTAGTCGAAGCGAGACGCGCTCCCTGGCAGTGGTACATCGGTGACGACGCGGAGGGGTGCCTCGGCCGTCGACGCCGGCGGGATGGCGGCAGACCAGTGAGCCTCGATCGGTGGACCGGCGAGCGTGCACGGAGCTGGCGGCGCCTGCGCGGCGGCGACGAGGATGAGTGGGATGAGCCAAAACGCTGGCATCAGAATGCCTTCCTCATGGCGCAATCCGATGGACGATCTTCACCACGAATGCGCCGTTCAAGGGCCGAGAGAGGGATCGTGCCGTGGGGAAGCGGTACGTCGCTACGCGGTTGGTCGTGTACCCCGAGTTCCAGACCAGGAAGACGTCGTCTCCGATCTGGGGAATCCAATGGAATCGCAGGTTGAAGTCCGCCCGCTGCGCGTCGTTGTTGTATTGCACGAAGCCCAGAAAGCTGGTCCGCGTGTTGAAGTCGTATTCGATCCGGCCGGAAGCGAGCAGCGCGGTGAACCCGCCACGGGGCAGCCGCGCGGCCGTGCGGGACAAATCGGCGCTGACAATGACGTGGCCTCCGCCGCGCCACGTGCCCTGGAGTTCCAGGTCCGCACTCCGGCCGCCGTAAAACCCGCCCCAGTTTACGAACACGCCGAAACCGAGGGGCCGGCCCGGCGACATGAAATACTGCAGCTCCCAGCGTGACCACCAATATCGGCGCGGTGGGATCTTTACCTCCCGGAAGATGTCGAACGTGTCGCTCGGCGCGTCCAGGAAGCGCTGGAAATTCACTTCGAACCGGTCCCCATTCTCCCGCTCGCCTCCGAAAAACCGCCACTCGAGAAATGCGGTCTGCCAGTCCGCCGTGCGGCCGAGCGATCCGTTCCTGTTTGCGATGATGTCCCATTCGGGGATGAACTTGAAATCGAGCTGGCGGATGCCGAGCGCGTGGGGTCGGGGCGTGAAGTTGGTGTGGCCCGTCGTCTCCCAGATCCCGGTGCGCCGCACGAAACCGAGCGGTGGCGTGAATCCGGGGTCGATCCGATATAGCGACACGAAATTATCGAACAGGTCGTTGGGGTTGTCCGTGGAAAGGCGCCAGGCGAGCGGCACTCTCGGCACGCCGGGCGACCTGCTCCCCGCGATCCAGAATTTGGGCTCCACGTTCTGTCCATGAACCACGAGGGGCAGGTCGACGTCGAAGCCGCCGGCAGCCTGCGCGCGCCGATCTGGGCGTCGAGCAGCCCGAGGCGCCACGGCCCGACGCGCCCGGTAACGCGCCCACCCGCGATGATCGGCACCGCGGCGCCTGCCGTATCGAGCCCAATCCGTCTCGAGTAGAAGACCTGCACCCGGCTCGGCGTCCCGAAGTCAAACAGCCCACTCGATTCCAGGAAAAACTCGCGTTTCTCGGGAAAGAAGAAGGGAAACCGGCTCAGGTTGATCACCTGCTGATCGGCCTCAACCTGAGCGAAGTCCGTGCTGGCGGTGAGATCGGCCGTGACAGTCGGCGTCACCGGGACCTTCACATCGAGGCCGGCCTTTCCTCCGAGAAAACCATCTCCGATTCTGACGCCGACACTGTCGTGTTCCGCTTCCGTGGCTCGTGTCAGGACGTAAGGGTAAGCCTCGACATTGCCGACCCGATTTAGAGCGCCCAACTCAGTCAACTCGCCTTCGTTCAGCAGTTGGTACAGGCCCTCGGCCCGGCCCCAGGAGCGCCACAGGTCCTGCTCGTTCTTGCGCCGGATGAAGCGGCGCACGTTGAATCCGAATCGCAGATCCTCCCCCCGATGAAAGCGCAGCGCGCGGAATGGGATTCGGAACACGGCGGTCCAGCCAGTGGAATCTCGCGTGACGACCACGTCCCAGATGCCGTTCCAGTTTTGGTTGAGATTGTCGATCCCGACGAGCTGGGCGTCCCACATCGCGCCGTTCGGATTGGTGCCGAAGACGAAGGCACCACGGCGGTCGTGAAAGCTGTCGATCAGCAGCTGCACGTTGTCGTCGCTCGACAGGTCGGCGTCACGCCGCAATTCGCTGGACCGCACCTGCCGCATGTTGCTGTCGTACGCGCGTACCGCGACGTACAGCGCCTCAGCATCCCGCAACACCTTGACCACGGTACGCTCGCTCGCGGGAGCGCCTGCTGAGGGCTCGCGCTGCCGGAAATCAGTGATCGAGTCCGCGCTGGCCCAGGCGGGGCCGTTCAGGCGACCGTCCATGGAGATCGGGACGGTCGCTGTGACGACGCGCAGGCGCGTCCCGCCTTCCGAGGCGTTCGTCGTGCGAGCCTCGGCACCCTGCTGCGCCGCCATTCGGACGGGCAGCAGCAATGCCAACGCGAGACAGGCCCGCATCAGGGCGCGAGCGCGGTTGCGGTGAGGTCGTCGAACAGGGTGTGCGAATCGGCCTTTGTCCACACGCCAACCTTGCCCGGCGCAGTGAAACGTGTGTCGTGAACGTCGATCAGTTTCTTGCCGTTGAAGTAGACCTCGACGTGATCGCCGCGCATGTCGGCGCGGAGCGAATGCCAAACGCCCGATGCGACGAGCACATGCACGCGCTTCACTTCGACGCGGCGGCCATTCTGCACGTAGTACCAGCAGACGTTGTCCTCGAGCGCGTTGGCCCGCGTGAGGTAGTAGTTGTTGTCGTCCTGGTAGCGCCACA
>QHUF01000242.1 GCA_003221075.1 Gemmatimonadota bacterium | reverse complement strand
GAAACCAGCGCAGCCATTTCCAGACGAGCGGCTCCAGGATACCGGCGCCGTAGTGCCGTGCGTACTGCGGGAAGTTCGTGTGATACGACGTGACCAGGGGAATGCTGCGCCGCACCGCGTAGCGCCTGCCCGTGAGACCCAACGGACCTTCCGTTGCCACGTGCACGACGTCGGGCTCGAACGGATCGAGGAAGCGCGCGACGGCCCCGAACTTCGGCACCGATAGCCGGATGGCCGGATACGGCGGAAAGGACACCGAGGGGATTCGCAGCTCGTGCGAATCCGCGGCCGGGTGGCCGGGATACCGCGGTGCGACGACCACAACCTTGTGGCCGAATTCCCGGAGCACGTTCGCGATCCGGACGACCACGGTCGTGACGCCGTTGACCTGCGGCATGTACGTGTCTGTTACGAGCGCAATTCGCACGCGCCAATGTTGCGCGTGCGCGGTCAACGGTCTGTGACGCCTGGGTTACGGCTGTGTAACGAGGGCTAAGTCGCGAAATACAAAAGGATTGTGGTGCCTCGCCCGAGCTCGCTCTCAGCCTCAACGCGGCCACCATGTGCCTCGACGAGGTGCTTGACGATTGCGAGCCCGAGCCCTGTTCCGCCCTCCTGGCGTGAGCGGCTCGGATCGACGCGATAAAACCGCTCGAAGATGCGCGGGAGGTGATCGGCGGGGATGCCCGTCCCCGTATCGGTGACTCGCACGACGGTGTCATCGCCAACCCGCTGCGCCGTGACTCGGATCCGGCCGCCAGACGGCGTGTGCCGCAATGCGTTGTCGAACAGGTTGGTGAAGACCTGCCGCAGTGCTTCGGGGTCGCTGTGGACCGACGACGAATTCGTAGCTGTTTCGAGTGCGATCTTCCGGCTCGCCGCCCGCTCGGCGAACTGCGCCCACGCCTCGCGTGCGGCGCTCTCGACGTCGACGGTTTGCGGTTCCGGTTCCCACGCTCCCGATTCGATGCGCGACAAGTCCAGGAGGTCGTTGACCAGCCGCTGCATGCGGTGGGCATTCTCGACGATCGTCTGCGCGAAGCCCGCAGCCTGAGACTCCGAGGATTCCGCTGCCAGCGTTTCGGCGTACCCGGCGATGGCGGTGAGCGGCGTCTTCAGCTCGTGCGACACGTTCGCCACGAAGTCACGCCGGATCGTTTCGAGGCGTCGCAGGTCCGTGACGTCGCTCAGCAGGAGCAACGTCCCGCCTTCCGCGAGCGGCCGCGCCGAAACGACGACCGTACGGTCACCGAGATCCAACTCGCGGCGTTCGACGACTCCTCCCGCCAGCACCTCGCGCATCAGCGTGCGGTGCGGACGATCGTGAAAGAGCTCGCCCAACGGCGGTAGCGCCTGGGTACTCCCGTAGGCTAGCAGGCGGCGCGCGGCGGCATTGGCCGAGACGATGGCTCCGCGTTCGTCGGCCGCGACGACGCCGTCCGACAGCGCCTCGAGCAGCGTACGGGATTCCTCGCGCTCGCGGCGCAGGTCATCGAAGCGCCGCTCGAGCTCATGATGCATGGTGCGGAGCGAGTCCACGTGATGCGCCAGCTCCGGCACATGGACGTCGGGGAATTCCGCGGCGCGGCCGGCCGCGATGTCCCGTGCTGCATCGGCGATGAGCAACAGCGGCCGCGCGAGGACGCGGGCGAGAAGCCAGGCGACGAGTCCCGCCGCGACCAGCATGAGCAACCCGGCGGCCGCCACGGCGCGCTGTACTGCGTGGACCTGGGCGTCGACCACGGCCAGTGTCGTCGACACGCGCGTGATCGCAATCCCGGGTGGTCCGTCGCGGACCGCTACGTAGAGCTGGCGTTCATTCGTGGACGCACTCAACCGCTGGTTCATTCCGACGCCGCGCGCGGAATCGTACGCCGCGCGGACCTCAGGGCGGTTCGAGTGATTCTCCAAGCGCGGAAGCGCGTCCCGGCCGAACTCCGTGTCCCCGCGGACGCGGCCCTCGGGATCGATCAGCGTCACGCGGCGTGACAGACGCGCGCCGGCGAGCGCGGCGTAGTCGGGCCAGCGGGTCGAGTCCGACGGAGCGAGCGCGGCCACCAGCCGGGCTTCGCGCTCCAGCTCGGTCGCGATCTCCTGCTCGAGGTGCCGCCGCAGCAGGAGGTCCGTGGCAAGGATGGAACCGACGACCGCGGCAGCCACGAGCAACCCGATGCTCGCGAACAGCCGCGTGGCGAGTCTCATGTGCGACGGCGCCGCGGCGCGGGCGTGGGCCGCTTCGGCGGGACGACCGGCTCGCGGAACCGATAACCCACGGCCCGAACGGTTTCGATCCAGTCGCCGGCCGCGCCGAGTTTGGTGCGCAACCGCTGGACGTGCATGTCGACGGTTCGTGTCTGGATGTCGGGCTGCGCCTGCCACACCGATTCGAGCAGCTGGGAGCGGGACTGGACGCGATCGCGCCGCTCGATCAGGCGCTCGAGCAGCTTGAATTCCGTAGCGGTGAGCTCGACTTCCTTCCCGTCCGCGGTCACGCGATGGGCCGTCCGGTCCAGGACGATCGGCCCCCCGACGAGGCGGCCGCCGGCCGCCACGGGAGGCGCCGAGAGGCGCCGCAGGATCGCGCCCACGCGCAGGACCAGCTCCTTGGGGGAGAACGGCTTCGCCAGGTAATCATCGGCGCCGAGGGACAGCCCCTTGATGCGATCGGGCTCATCCTTGCGGGCCGTCAGGAGCAACACGCCGACGTCGCGCGTCTCGTCCCGGCGCCGCAGCTCCGCCAGCACTTCGAACCCGGAGTGTCCCGGGAGCATCAGATCGAGGACGACCAGATCCGGCCGCTCTTCGCTGGCCGAGCGCAGCGCGTCGGAACCCGTGCCGGCGGTCGTGACGCGATAGCCTTCCTTCGCGAGATGATAGGCGACGAGCGCCGTGATGTCGGGCTCATCGTCGACGACGAGGATGCGGTGCACCGCTCCGGTGTCGGTCCCCATGAACAGGCGGGAAGGTAGCGTAACGAATGCTTGAAACACAACTGTGACGTCGCGACGACCGTCGTGTGATGTGTCACGTCGAACTTTGGGGGACAGCGGACTCGGCAAACGACGGGGCGAGTCGGGAGATCGAACCTCCCGACTCGCTTTTCTACTGACGTTCAACGATCGCGCGCCGATTCGAAGGCATTGGCCATGTTCTCGGCGGCGGCGTCACGATCGCTTAGCGGTGCGAGACGCCAACGGCTCTCGATCAGCGCGAGGATCGATGTCGTGTCATAGCGGTGGTGGTCGACGAAATTGCGTTTGGCAAACGGAGAGATCACGAGCGTGGGCACGCGGATCCCCGGGCCCCAACGGTCCACGACGGGCGGCGGTACATGGTCCCAGAAACCGCCGTGCTCGTCGTAGGTGATGATGATCGCGGTCGTCGGCCAGTCCGAGCCATTCCGGACGGCTTTGATCAGGTCGACGACATGGCTCTCCCCAGTGAGGAGATCGGCGTACCCGGGGTGCTCGTTCTGCGGGCCAAGCGGCTTGACGAACGACACCGCCGGCAGTTTGCCATCCTGCGCGGCGGCGATGAACTCGCTCTCGTCCCGCAGGTGTTCGGCCTTCGCCGCGGTGCCGTCTGCGTAGTTCGCGAAGTAGGCAAACGGCTGATGGTGGAACTGAAACAGCGGGTCGGCGTGACCGGCCAGTGCATCGTCCCAGCCGCCCGAATACCAGGCCCAACTGACGTGGTGCTCCGAGAGCCGGTCGCCGATCGTCGCGAATGTCTGGTTCGGAACGAGATTGGCCGCGGGGACGGAAGCAGGATGCGGCTGATTGACGGTGAACGACGTGTTCACGGCATACCCATCGGGCGTAACAGCGCCGTCCTTTATGAGCGAGCCGTCCGACCCGAGTTGGGCGACGAGCGCGCTCGGCGCGTTGGGGAAGACCGGCGTGCGCGCGGCGATCAGCCAGATGTGATTCAGGAATGAGCCGCCGAACGCTGCATGAAAGAAGTTGTCGCACAGCGTGTAGTTCGCGGCCTCCGCGGCGAGTGGTAGCGGACCGGTGTGATAGAAACCCATGACCTCGCCCTTGGCGTCGCTGACGTCGGCGAACTTGTCCATCCTGCCGCCGTCGATCT
Source organism: Gemmatimonadota bacterium (assembly GCA_003221075.1). Lineage (GTDB taxonomy): Bacteria > Gemmatimonadota > Gemmatimonadetes > Gemmatimonadales > GWC2-71-9 > 20CM-2-65-7. The sequence goes on along the minus strand of QHUF01000242.1, from coordinate 10,153 downwards.
GCTGCTGCTCCTGATAGAAGCGATGCACGAGGTCGCGGATCCGCAGGTTGGCGGCGACGTAGTCCTCGATGGGGAACGGCGCATTCGGCAACGTCGCAGGGAAGGGTGATCCGGAGACCTGAGGAAGCGTGGCGAACGCTGTTCCGGTGGCGTCCACCTGCGTGCTCGTCGCCGCGGCGTTGCTCAACCCGTCGGCACCCGCGAATTCGCCGTACAGATTGTCGAAGCTGCGGTTCTCGAGATAGATCACGACGAGATGCTGCAGGCGGGCGGGGATTCTGGCCGCAGGTGCGTCCGGGTTGAGCCGCTCTGCGGACAGTGACGGCGCTGGTGCGGCGGGCTCGTCGGGCCGGCACGCGGTCAGCACGAGAGACGTGAGCGCGCACGCGAGCGGGAACAGCCATTGTCTGGGATGTCGGTGCATGGGAGCTCCTCGGCAGTGGTGAGAAACCGATGGTGCGTGCTAAAAAGATGGGCCCACCGATACGAGGACGCGAATTCTTCGTCAATCCCGTGTCACGATTGGACGCACACGTGGTAGCGCGGCGACGGCTCGTTTCGCAACTTTCAGCATGCATCTTTTCTCAGCACTCCTGCTCGCGCTCCAGGCCGTTTCAACTCCTGACACAGCCCATATCGTCATCGTCGCCACGACCGACGTGCACGGCCGGGTGTTTGGATGGGATTACGTTCGTGACGCCGTGGCCCCGGGCGGGCTCTCGCGCGCCGCCACAGCGCTCGAAACACTGCGCAGCCGCTATCCCGGCCAGGTCGTGCTGGTTGATGCGGGCGATCTGCTGCAGGGCAACCCGTTCGCGACGTTCTTCGGCCGCTACGACAAACGGCAGCCGCAACCGATCGTCGACGCGCTGAACGCCCTCCAGTACGACGTCGTCACACCGGGCAACCACGACTTCGATTTCGGGGTCGACTTCCTGCGCCGGGCCGCTACCCAGGCCACCTACCGCTACGTCTCGGCGAACGTCGAAGACTCGGCCGGCACGCCCCTGTTTCCCAAGACGGTGATCCTGCCGCGCGGCGCCGTAAAGGTCGGCATCACGGGCTTCACGACGCCGGGCACGACGCTGTGGGATCGCGCCCAGCTCGCCACGGGGCGCGTGCGCGTGCGACGAATCGCCGGCGCCACGACCTCGGCGCTCGCGCGCCTGGAGGGCGAAGGGGCCGACGTGAAGGTCGTGCTGATCCACAGCGGCTTCGGCGAATCGAGCTACGACACGACCGGTGTGGGCGCGGAGAACGACGCCGCCGCGCTCGCCACGGTGAATCCGAAGCCGGACATCGTGATCGTCGGACACACGCACCGCGAAATGCGCGACAGCGTGATCAACGGCGTCCATTTCGTGCAACCGAAGAACTGGGTCCAAAGCCTGTCGGTGATACACGTGTCGTTGAGCCGTGAGGAGGGCCGCTGGCGCGTGACGAGGATCCACGCCGACCTGATCCCGCTCACGACCGTGCCCGAGTTACCGCGGTTCACGCAACGGTTCAGCGCCGCGCAGGAAGCGGCGCGGCAGTGGGCGGGTACTCCACTCGGCACCGCCACACCCGGTTTCGATGCCCGCTACGCACGGGTGCAAGACACGCCGCTGCTCGACTTGATCAATGAGGTGCAGCGCCGCCGGGCGGGGGCGCAGCTGTCGGCGGCTGCGGCTTTCGACATCCAACCGGGGCTGCCCGAAGGCGAAGTGCATCAGCGCGACGTCTCGGGGATCTACCCCTACGAGAATACGCTCCGCGCGGTGCGGATCTCGGGCCAGCAGCTGCGCGAGTACCTCGAGCACTCGGCCCGTTACTTCCGCACCTACGAGCCCGGCCAACCGATCATCAATGACAGCGTCGCGGGCTACAACTACGACGTCGTGAGCGGCGTGGTCTACAACGTCGATCTCTCCCGGCCGGCGGGGCAGCGCATCCGAGGACTCGCCTACGAAGGCCGGATCGTGCAGCCGACGGACAGCTTCACCATGGCGGTCAACAGTTATCGCCAGGCCGGAGGGGGCGGTTACTCGATGCTCGCGAACGCGCGCGTCGTGTACGACAAGGGTGAAGACATTCGCGAGCTGCTGGTCGAGGAAATCCGCCGCGTCCGCACGATCCAGGCGACGGCGTATCTGCGGCCGAGCTGGGCGATCATCCCCGATCCGGCACGCGTAGCCGCGCGCGCGGCGTTTGCGCCGGCCCCGACCCTGGTCAGCGCCAGGGACAGTACGCTGCTGCGCGTGCTCACGACGAGCGACCTCCACGGACAGCTCGAGCCGCGCGTCTGGGATTGGTCGCAGGGACGGCCGGTCGGCGGCGTGGCGGCGCTGAAGCCGTGGCTCGACAGTCTCGCTCGTGCCTGCGGGTGCACCTCCGTGCGGCTCGACGCCGGCGACGAGATGCAGGGCACGCTACTGTCGAATGCCACATTCGGGCGCGGGACGATCGACGCCATGAACACGCTCGGCATCGATGCGGCGGCGATCGGCAATCACGAGTTCGACTGGTCGCTGGACACCCTGCGCGCGCGCATGAGCGAAGCGAAATACCCGTTCCTCTCGGCGAACATCACGAACGCCGCGGGCACCGCGCGGCCGGAGTGGGCGACGCCCTGGAAGCTCGTGACGAAGAGCGGCGTGAAGATCGCCGTGATCGGCCTGACGACGACGGAGACGCCCACGAGCACCGCGTCGCGCAACATCCAGAGTCTCGCGTTCGGGGACGGCGCGCAGGCGATCAAGCGCTATCTGCCGGAGGCGCGGGCGGCCGCCGACTACGTCATCGTCGTGGCGCACGTGGGGGCCTTGTGCGACTCGAGCATCGGCGGTGGGAACAGCGCGTCCTGTCACGGCGAAATCCTCGACGTCGCACGCCAACTCGATTCCGGATCCGTCGATTTGATCGTCGCCGGTCACACGCACATGCGGGTCAACACCGTCGTCCACGGTATTCCCATTGTGGAAGCACAGTCGAGTGGGCGCTCGATCGGCGTGGTGGACTTCGTGCGCGTCGGCGGGCGGCGCGAGGCGCGCGTACAGCTCGTCACGCCGTATGCCGACCAGGTCACACCGAATGTCGCGTTGTCCGACGCGCTGGGCCGCCAGCAGCAGGCCGTTCGCAACATCTCGGAGCGAACCGTCGCTCGACTCAAGTTCCCGCTCAAGCGAGCAGGCGACGAGTATGGTCTGGGACGCCTCATCGCCGACGCGCAGCGCGCCGCGGGCCGAGCCGACGTGGCGATCATGAACAACGGCGGCATCCGAGCGGACCTCCCGGAGGGCGTCGTGACGTGGGGGCAGGCCTATCAGGTGCAGCCGTTCCAGAACCGGTTGCTGCGGCTCACGGTCAAAGGCTCGGTGCTGCAGGAGGCGCTGGAGCAGTGCGTGGCTGGCCAGGATCATCTTCCCGACTGCCACATCGCAGGCGCGGAAGTGTGGTACGACCCGCGCAAGGTACCGGGGAAGCGCATCAGCCGCGTGCGCGTGGCCGCTAAGGACATCGATAACAATCGCCCCTACACCCTGGTCGTCAGCGACTTCATGGCGACGGGTGGCTCGGGATTCCGCATGCTGGCCGGCTCGCCGAGGGAAGACTTCGACGTCGTCGATATCGACGCCTTGACCCGCTATCTGGGTGTGATGCGCTCGCCGGTGGAGGCGCCCGAGGACGTGCGCTTCCATCGGACCGACCGCTGATGCGGGTTTTCGTCAACGACAAAGCGGTCGATGTACCACGGGGCGCGCGAGTGCGCGACGCGGTCGCACAGGCGGACGACGGCCTGGCGCGGCTGCTTGGCGGCGCAGCGTATGTAACGGACGCCGCGGGGCGTCCGATCGATGCCGGCGACGCGGTCGGCGAAGCGGGCTCCGTCTATCGCGTCATCGTGTCCGCGCGGCGCGAAGGCAAGCCCAAGCTGACCAAGGACGCGCTGCGGCGCTGGCCCAAGGCCGAGCTGCATGTACATCTCGACGGCGCATTGCGGCCGGCGACAATGCTCGAGCTGGCGCGCGCGCAGGGCATCCGGCTGCCGGCCGACACGCCCGACGCGCTCGCCAAGGCGATGCTCGTGCGCGATGCGAAAAGCCTCGAGGAATACCTCCAGAAATACGAGATCACCCTCTCCGTCCTGCAGACGGCCGCGGCACTGGAGCGCGTCGCGTACGAATTCGTGCTCGACAAGGCGGCAGAGAACGTCCGCTACGTGGAGGTGCGCTACTCGCCGCTGCTGCATCGGCCGGCGCTGACCCTGTCGCAAGCGATCGAGGCGCCCCTTGCAGGGATCCGCCGCGCCGTCGCCGAGACGGGGACGCGGGTGGGACTGATCGTCTGCGCGATGCGCACCAAGCCGCCCGCCGAATCTCTCGAGCTCGCCCGGGCGGCGGCGGAGTATCGCGCCGCGGGAGTGACGGCGTTCGATCTCGCCGGAGCGGAGCGCGGCCATCCCGCGCGCGATCACCGCGTCGCATTCGAGTACGCCGCCGCCCACGGCATGGCGTGCACCTGTCATGCCGGCGAGGGAGACGGGCCGCACTCGATTCATCAGGCGTTGCACGAAGTCGGCGCGCAGCGGATCGGGCACGGTACGCGCCTGGCCGAGGATCCGGCGCTGCTCGACGAGGTGGTGGCCCGGAAGATCCCGCTCGAGATGTGTCTGAGCAGCAACGTGCACACGCACGTCGTCGCGTCGGTGGCGGAGCATCCCTTTAAGCGCTATTTCCAGCAGGGCGTCGTCGTCACGTTGAACACCGATGGCCCGTTGACCGACGGCATCACGCTGACGGACGAATACTTTCTCGCGCACGCCGTGCTGGGCCTCTCGCCCGACGACATGGCGCGTGTGGTCCTGAACGCTTGCGAGAGCGCATTTCTCCCGGAGTACGAAAAGGTGGCGCTCGTGTCCCGTGTCCAAAGTGAATTGGGGGCTCTCTGATGTCCGCGAGACGCGTTCTCTTTGCGTTCACGGTTACGTTCGTCTGCGCCTTGATCGTGTTTACGCTGCCGCGCTTCGTGTTCAATACGCTCAGCGGGGCGACGCCTCAAGCGACCGCCCAGGATACGGCGAAAGCTCAAGTAGTCGCACCGGCGACGACCGTGACACCCGCTCCGCGGTCACTTGGCTCCCGGCTCACGGGAATCTTCGGCATCATCTTGATCCTCGGCATCGGCGTCGCCTTGTCGCGCAATCGGCGGGCGATCAGCCGGCGCGTGGTCGCCTGGGGCGTCGGCTTGCAGCTCGTGTTCGCGATCTTCGTGCTCCGCGTTCCGGTCGGCCAGACGATCTTCAGCTGGCTCGGCGCCACCGTGACGAAGATTCTCAGCTTTTCCTACGCCGGCTCGGAATTCGTGTTCGGAGAGATCGGCAAGCAGCATTCGAGCGTCGGCGTAGTGTTCGCGTTCCAGATCATGCCGGCGATCATCTTCGTCTCGGCGCTGTTCGCGATCATGTACTACCTCGGCATCATGCAGGTCGTGGTGAAGGCCTTTGCGATCGCGATGAACAAGATCATGGGGGCGAGCGGCGCGGAAAGCCTCAACGTCGCGGCGTCGATCTTCATGGGGCAGACCGAAGCCCCGCTCACGATCCGGCCCTTTCTGCCGCGCATGACGATGTCCGAGTTGATGACCGTAATGACCGCGGGAATGGCACACGTCTCGGGTTCGATCATGGCGGCGTACATCGCGTTCGGGATCGAGGCGCGCCACCTGCTCACGGCGGTCATTATGACGGCGCCGGGGACGATCATGATGGCCAAGATCCTCGAGCCCGAGACCGAAGTGCCGGAAACGCTCGGCGGCGTCAAAGTCGACATCCCGCGCACGGACGTGAACGTGCTCGATGCTGCGGCACGCGGAACCGGCGAGGGGCTGCACCTCATGCTCAACGTGATCGCGATGCTCATCTCCTTCATCGCGCTCATAGCCTTGGTGAATGGTCTGTTCGGCTGGATTCATGGACTGGTACCTTGGTTCCCGGAGACGCTGCAGACGGTGCTCGGCTGGATTTTCCGCCCGATCGCGTGGGTGATGGGTGTACCGTGGCATGACAGCGGCACGGTAGGATCGCTGCTGGGCGAGCGCATGGTGCTCAACGAATTCATCGCCTACGCCCATCTCGGTCCAATGAAGGGCAGCCTCGATCCCGTGTCCTTTACCATCGCCACGTTCGCGCTCTGCGGCTTCGCGAATCTCAGCTCGGTCGGCATTCAGATCGGCGGCATCGGCGCGCTCGCGCCCGAGCGCAAGCACGATCTCGCGCGCCTCGGATTCCGGGCGATGATCGCCGGCACGCTCGCGAACTTTCTCTCGGCCACACTCGCAGGCATTCTCTTATGATGAAGGCCACCGAGGCGGTCGCCAAACGCCTCGGCAAGTTGAAACCCCGAGTCGCGATCGTCCTCGGCTCGGGGCTGGGTTTTCTCGCCGACGAAGTCGCCGATCCGATCCGTATTCCATACCGCACCATCCCCGGCTTCCCGGAGCCGGGGGTCGCAGGCCACAAAGGCGAGCTGGTCGCCGGGAAGCTCGAAGGCGTGCCGGTCGTCGTGCAGGCCGGCCGCTTTCATTTGTACGAAGGGCATCCGGCCGCCGTCGCCGGTCTGCCGGCTCGCGTCTTTGCGGAGCTGGGCGTCGAGGTCCTGATCGTCACGAATGCGGCCGGCGGCGTGCGCCGGACCTTTCCGGGCGGGACCCTGATGCTCATCGCCGACCACATCAATCTCATGTGGCGCAACCCGTTGATCGGACAACCAGAGCCCGGTGAAGAGCGCTTTCCGATCATGCACGCGCCTTACGACCAGGAACTACGCACTCTGGCACGTGAGGTTGCCCGCGACTCCCGCATTCCCATGGAGGAGGGTGTCTACGTCGCCCTGCTTGGTCCCTCCTACGAGACACCCTCCGAGGTCCGCATGCTCGAACGGCTCGGCGCCGATGCGGTCGGGATGTCGACGGTCCCGGAGGTGCTGGTGGCGCGGTCGCGCGGCCTGCGCTGCCTGGGCTTTTCGATTATTACGAACCCCGGGGCCGGTATTACGGGCGAGGCGCTCTCGCACGAGGAGGTGCTGGCCGTCAGCGAGCAGGTGGCGCGGAAGGTCGCGGTGGTCGTGAAGGGAGTGCTCCAGCGGATCAAATAGCATTGTAGGGGCGCAGCATGCTGCGCCCCTGCCATCGCCCTGATGCAAACCTGACGTTCCCTTTGCAACCATTTCCCGTTCCACTCTGTCATATCAACCGATACCGCCGCGCGCTCGCCGTCAGCGTTCGCGACCGGGGTTCACTAACCCTTCAGCTCCCGGACGCATATGCCGACGATGCTCCAGCTGCTCCTCGTCCTGGCGGGAAGTCATCCGCCGCTCGTTGTCGTGGACTCGCCACCTCCAGCTCCACCGGCGCCGCAGCAGGTCCGTGCCATTCGCCTGAATGGTGGCCAGGGCGTCACGATCGACGGTGTGCTGAATGAACCCCTCTGGCAGACCGCCGAGCGGCTCACCGGGTTTACGCAGCGTGATCCCACCCAAGGGGCGGTGCCGACCGAGAGTACCGTCGTTTACGTCGCGTATGACGATGCGGCGCTCTACATCGGCGCGCGGCTCTACGACTCCCATCCCGATTCGATCGTCGCGCGCCTGGCGCGGCGCGATCAGGGCACGAGCTCCGATCGCTTCCAGGTCTACATCGACCCCTATCACGACAAGCGCAGCGGCTTCTACTTCGGGATCAATGCGGCCGGGACGCTCTATGACGGCACGCTCTTCAACGACGACTGGGACGACGACACCTGGGACGGCGTGTGGGAAGCGAAGGTCACGCGGGACTCGCAGGGATGGACCGCGGAGATCCGTATTCCCTATTCACAGCTGCGCTTCGTCAAGCAAAGCCAGTACGTGTGGGGCATCAATTTCCGCCGCGACATCGCACGCAAAAACGAGTTCGACTACGTCGCGTACACGCCGCGCGATGGCCGAGGCTTCGTATCGCGCTTTCCGGATCTCGTGGGAATCGAGCGCATCGATCCGCCGCGGCGGCTGGAAATCATGCCATACGCGACGAGCCGCGCCGCCTTCACACACCCGCCGGCCGGCAACCCGTTCAACGACGGCTCGAAGTACGAGCCAGGATTCGGCGCAGATGCGAAGATCGGTCTCGGCTCGAATCTGACGCTCAATGCCAGCGTCAATCCCGATTTCGGCCAGGTCGAAGTCGATCCCGCGGTCGTGAACCTGAGCGACCGGGAGACATTCCTCAACGAGAAGCGGCCATTCTTCGTCGAAGGCTCGTCGATTTTCCAGTTCGGCTTCGGGGGCCAAAGCAACTTCTGGGGATTCAACTGGTCGGGACCCAACTTCTTTTACAGCCGGCGCATCGGGCGCTCGCTGGGGCTCCCCGGTGCGCCGGATAAGGGCTACGTGGACGGGCCGGACGGTGCGCATATCCTTGGCGCGCTCAAGCTCACCGGCAAAGTCGCCGGCAGCTGGAACGTGGGCGGCCTGACTGCCGTGACGGCCCGGGAACGGGCCACGTTGCAGGACAGCCTTGGCGCCCGCTGGGGCCAGGAGATGGAGCCGCTCGCCGGGTACGGGGTGTATCGGGCGCAGAAGGAGTTCGACAAAGGCCGGCAGGGACTCGGATTCATGACGACATTCGCAGGCCGCGCATTTGATGATCCCACGCTGCGTGATTTCCGCAACAACAACTCCACGACGTTGGGAGCCGACGGCTGGATCTTCCTGGACAGCGCGAAGACGTGGGTAACCACTGCGTGGGTCGCCGGTTCGCGCATCGCCGGCACACCCGCACGTATGACCTCCGTGCAGCGCAATTCCGTGCACTACTTCCAGCGGCCCGACGCGCCGAGCGTGGGCGTGGATACGAACGCAACGTCGCTCAACGGCATGGCTGCACGATTCACGCTCGCGAAGCAGCGCGGCAACGTTTTCGTGAACTCGGCCTTTGGCGTGATCTCCCCGGGCTTCGACGTCAACGATGTCGGCTTCTTGTCGCGCACGGGCGTCATCAACATGCATCTCGGCGGCGGCCGTACCTGGAGCAAGCCGGGCAAGTTGTTCCGCTACGCCGAGACCGGTGGCGCGCTGTTTCGCAACTACGACTGGGACGGCAATATCAACTGGTCGGGCGGATTCAATTTCGGATACGTCCAGCTCCACAACTATTACTGGTTCAACTGGAACGTCGCCTACAATCCGTGGACGGTCGACAACCGCCGCACCCGGGGCGGGCCGTTGATGCTGCTGCCCCCGGGTTATCAGTTCGGCATCGACATGGGCTCGGATAGCCGCAAATCGCTGACCCTGAACGGAGGCGCGTTCACGTACTTCCGCTCGTCACAGGACGTAGAGTGGTCCACCTACGTCAACATGCAGTACCGGCCCGCTGCGAACGTGTCGGTCAGCGTGGGGCCGAACCTGTACAGACAGACGCAGCCCTATCAGTACATCACCGCGATTCCCGACTCGACGGGTGGGGCGGCTAGCACCTTCAATACCCACTACATCTTCGGTGGGCTCAATCAAACGGAATTGTCGGCAGCCATTCGTCTCAACTGGACGTATAGCCCGACGCTTTCGCTGCAGCTCTACGCACAGCCGCTGATCTCCGCAGGCCGGTACGATTACTACCGCGAGCTCGCCCGGCCGCGTAGCGCGTCGTTCATCCGCTACGGCCGCGACAACGGGTCGACGATCGCCTACGTCGATTCGACGAACTCGTACACCGTAGATCCCGACGGCCCGGGTCCGGCGCAGCCGATGTCGTTCGGCAACCAGAACTTCAACTTCAAATCGCTGCGCGGCAACGCCGTGCTCCGCTGGGAGTACATGCCGGGTTCGACGCTGTACTTCGTCTGGACGCAGAGCCGCTCGGCCGCCGACGACAACGGGGACTTCAGGCTCGGCCCGTCGATGCGCGGTATGCTGCGCGCGCCCGCCGAGAACATCTTTATGATCAAGGCGACGTACTGGTGGAATCCGTAATCGCGGCGTACGTGGATGGGGATGGTTTTGGTAGGGGCGCAGCATGCTGCGCCCCTACATTGTTTTGATCGGTTCCTACAATCCCTCCTGCGGTGGCCTCGGCGGCGCCGGGACAAAATGGTTCAGCGGCCCATGGCCTTTTCCGAGCCCCGGTGCCGCGGCGA
>QHUF01000032.1 GCA_003221075.1 Gemmatimonadota bacterium | reverse complement strand
TCGGGCACGCCGCCGGCGACCGCCTCCTGGTGGAAATCGCCAGGCGGCTGCAGTCGAGCGTGCGACCCGCTGACGTAGTCGCACGGCTCGGGGGTGACGAGTTCACACTGCTGCTCGAAGAGGTGGCGGGCCTTTCCCAAGTCGAGCAGGTGGCGCGGCGTGTCCTCGACAGCCTGGCCGCACCATTCTTGTTGGAAGGGCGCGAGGTGCGTGTCAGCGCCAGCATCGGCGTCGTGCTGAGCGAGCCCCACTATGAGCAGGCCCAGGACATGCTGCGGGACGCGGATCTCGCCATGTACCGCGCCAAGGAGCGGGGGCGCGCGTGCTTCCAGGTCTTCGATGTCGAGATGCGAGACTGGGCCCACGCTCGTTCGGGAATGGAGGCGGATTTGCGGGAGGCACTCGCGCGCAAAGAGTTCCGGCTCCTGTTCCAGCCTATCGTGGAGATCGAGACCGGCCGGGTGTACGCGTTCGAGGCCTTGCTCCGCTGGCACCACGGCAAGCGGCGGGTCCTCTTGCCGCACGAATTCCTGCCGCTGGCCGAGCAGACCGGCCTCATCGTGTCGATCGGGACGTGGGTCCTCGGGGAGGCGTGCCGCTACGCGCGCACCTGGCAGAACGCAGTCCCGGGCGCGGGCCCGGTGCGGATCAGCGTGAACGTCTCGGCGAAGCAACTCGCGGATCCGCGCCTCGTAGACGACTTGCGTGCGGCGCTCCAGGATGCCGGACTCACGCCGGCGGCGCTGAGTCTCGAGGTCACTGAGAGCGTGCTCATGGAAAGCCTCGACTCGTCCATCGCCCTTCTGAATCGGCTGCGGGAGGTGGGCATCCAGCTACACATGGACGATTTCGGTTCTGTCTATTCATCCCTGAGCTATCTGCCGCGCTTCCCCCTGCAGGGCATCAAGGTCGACCGGACCTTCGTGCACCGCATGGGTGCGCGCCGCACTGATCTGGAGATCGTGCGCTCGATCGTCGACCTCGCGGAGCACCTCGGCCTCATCGTGATCGCGGAGGGAGTCGAAACCGCGACGCAGCGCGAGCGCCTCATCGCCGTCGGATGCGAGTTGGGGCAGGGGTTCTTGTTCGCGAAAGCGCTCGAGCCCGAAGCGGCCCGGGCACTGCTCGCCGAGCAGCGGCACCCAGATCCCAAGGCCGCGTGAGGAAAGGCTAACCCTTCAAGGCCGGTGCACCGGCCAAGAACTTCTCGATCGCCTCATTCCCGACGGTGGGCCGGATGTGCTCCAGCACGATCCGTCCCAGCCGCGGTACGTCTTCCTTGGGAAATCCGGCGGCGGAGAGACCCGCCATCAACGCGGCCGGACCCGCCACGCCGATCATTTCACCCGTACGCGCGCCGCTCATCAGCGCGCGCCCCATGTAGCTCTCGAGGTTCGGCACGGCGGCGCGCACCTTCTCAAACGTTGGCTTGTCCACGGTCATGCGCATCGCCATCAGAATAGCGCCGATGCCCTTCTCCGCCTGACCAGGTTCCACGGCAAGGTTGGCGACGATCTGCTCGACCAAGTCCATGAGGGCTACAATAGATGCAAAAACGCGGACATGCAAAAGCTAGACGCACCGACGCACCGCGGGGATTGGTCAAACGTCAACGGGACAACCCGAGCGGGGATTGTCCCGTTAACTAGTAACCGAAACCCGCGGTGCGTCTGTTGCCTAGTCTTTGCAGGTCCGCGCTTGTTATTGTCCCACGGTGAAGTCAACTCGTTTCAAAACATTCCCGGCCTCGTCCCGAATCTCGACGTGCCATGCCCCCTTGGCATCGGCCGGGATCGACTTGCGGCTCCACGACCTCCACGGCGATCCGCCGATCGTCAGCGGCACGTCGCCCACCTGGTCGCCGCCGTGGAACCAGACATGGTGCAATGTCTGGCCGCCCCCGCCCGTCACGCGCATCCACAGCACGACCGTACCGACGCTGTCGGGAAATGCGGTGCCGGTATCTTGCGGTGCACGGTCCACGACCGAGCGCGCCAGGACGGCTTCGACCGTCGCGTTGCTCGGTGCGGCCGCGGGAGCCGGAGGCGGGGCCGGGGGAGCTGCAGCCTTCGTCGTGTCCTGGGCGGCGGCGGGCACCGCAATGCCCAGGAGTAGTACCAGCGTAAGCAGCGCTTTCATGCAGACGCTCCCTGATTGAGGGTGGCTCGTTCTACGCGGCGCCGTCTGCGACGTTCCAACCAGGCGCCCAGAAAGATGGCAATAAGACAGCCCAACAGCGTGCCCGCCATCTGAAATCCCAACTGATACTCGAGCTGAATCCAGTGACACTTGGGCGCGAAAATCGGCCCGACCAGTCGCCCGCATGTGTTTTGCGAGAAGGCAAAACCCCAGCTCGCGGCAAGCCCAAAGACCAAGGGTAGGAGCGCGACGAAGAAATGGCGCAGCAGAATCATCGGCCACGCTCGATGTGCCAGCGATCCATCACGCGACCTCCTTCGATCACCACGTATTCATCGAAGTGCGCTTCGGTCAGGCAGGAGTGATTCGGCACGATCTCGACTTGCTGTCCCACCTTGAACTTGCCTTCGATCGCCGCGGGCGCTGCCGCGCGGATCACGCCGTGCTCCTGTGAGACGGACGCGACCGTCAGTTCCGGGTGATCCTTCACCGCGCCGAACGCCGTCTCGAGTCCCAGATGCGTCGGTCCCAAGTCCTTCGACAGCGACAACGCACCGGCATCGATGACGAAGTGGGAGGCACCAGGCTGGTGCGAGACCACGGTCGCCAATACTGAGACCGCGACATCGCGCCATTCGCAACATCCGATCAGCACCATGGACCGGTCATAGAAGATGTAGTTCCCAGGCCGAGCTTCTGTGACGCCCGTCAAGTCTTTTACGGCCGCCATCGCCGGGGTCGAGCCGACGCTGACCGCGCGGATTGGTAACCCGTCCTTCCGCAGCAGTTCCGCAAACCAGGCCATCACCTGGCGTTCCTGCTCGGCGATCTGCGCTGCCTCATCCTTGTTTTTGCTGTGATACGCGTGACCCGAATGACTGAGAACCCCGTCAAACGTAAGACCCCGCTCCGACCCCAATTCCCGCGCGACCTCGAGCCCATAACGGGACGACGGGTCGACCCCCGCCCGGTGATAGCCGCAATCCACCTTGAGCCAGACATGGAGACCGCTGCCGGCCAAGGCTTTCGCGGTGTCGAGATCGTCGAGCATCACACGGAGCGTTACGCCGTCCTGCGCGATACGCTGCACGTGTGGAACGTGGGACGGATCGAGCGGGAATGCCCACGTCAGGTCCGTGAAGCCGCCGCGCGCGAAGCTCTGCGCCTCGGACAGGGTCGATACGGTGATACCCCGTGCGCCGTGCTCCAGCTGGCGACGTCCCAGCTGGAGGCACTTGTGCGTCTTGATGTGCGGTCGCAGGGAGACGCCGAGATTCTTCGCCCGGGCGGCCATCCTCTTGAGGTTCTGCTCCATCACGTCGCGATAGAGCAGCAGCGCCGGTGTTTCAACGTCGATCATGGCTACCGCACGATGTGGAACGCGGTCTGACGCCGCAGAATCCAGCGCATCGCGCCGTCTGCTCCGAGCTCCGCGTCTTCCTCCTGAGCGGAGCGCACGGCCTGGCCGCCCCATTCGGGCACCGGCGTGGTGGCTTGCAGCTCGATCGAAAACCAGGTCGAGGGCAACAGCGGTACGTCGCCGCGACCCGGCACGCCTTCTTGATGATCCCACAGGCCGATCAGCGGACCGGCGCCATGCCCCCGGTCGCCGATCGGATGTGTGTAGATCGTGCCGTTGATCCCCTGGGCCCGCATCGCGCTCAGCGCGCTCGAGAGCACCTGATTGCCGGTTCGACCCGGACGCATTTCGGTCAGCAACATATCCTGCAGCCGATTCGAGTTCAGCAGTGCGC
>QHUF01000031.1 GCA_003221075.1 Gemmatimonadota bacterium | reverse complement strand
GTTCTTCGCGCCGAAATACGTGAAAGCGAAGCAGATGGCGGACGAGGGAGCCTTCGGGCGAGTCCACCTGGTGAAGCAAGGAGAAAAGCATTCCGGGCCGCACTCGCCGTGGTTCTGGGACGTCGAACAGTCTGGCGGTGGCGCCGTGATGGACCTCGGCTGTCACGGCATCGCCTTCTGCTGGTGGTTCCTCGGCAAGCCCAAGGTCAAGAGTGTGTACTCGCACATGGCGACGCAGGTACATGGCGATCGTACCCAGGGCGAGGATGAGGCCATCACGATCATCGAGTTCGAGAACGGCGCAACGGGGATGGTCGAAAGCAGCTGGAATCGTCCGGGCGGGATGGACGACTGCATTGAGGTCTTCGGCGACAAAGGCCAGACCTACGCCGACATGCTCATGGGCAACGCGCTTCCGACGTACTCGGAAGTGGGCTTCGGCTACGCGGTCGAGAAGGCAGCGACCACCAAAGGATGGACGTACCCGGTGTTCGAGGAGCACTGGAATTACGGCTTTCCCCAGGAGATGCGGCATTTCGCGCGCTGCGTGCGCGGCAAGGAAACGCCCATCTCGGACGGCGAGACGGGGCGAGTGGTGCAGGAAGTGCTCTACGCCGCGTACGCGTCGGCGGGACGGGGTTGCAGAATCGCGCTGCCGTTCCGGCCGAAAGGAGTGAAAAAGCCGATCGATCTCTGGAAGAATCCGTAAATGCGCGCCATCGCGCTGCTGCTACTCGCTGCCGGATGCGCGAGTCAGGGACCGAACACCGACTGGCGAGTCGCCGGCGGCGATCCCGGCAACACGCGCTTTTCTCCGCTCGATCAGATCAATACGACGAACGTGGCGCAGCTGCGCGTGGCGTGGGTCTACCACACCGGCGATCTCCCACCCGATCAGCACGGGGAAATCCAGGCAACGCCGATCATCGTTGATGGCGTCCTGTACACCACGACGCCCGCGCTCGCGGTGATCGCGCTCCACGCCGAGAGCGGCACCCTGCTGTGGCGGTTCGACCCACGCACCACGCACGACGCACGACGCACGGACATTTCCCACGTCAACCGCGGTGTCGTCTACTGGGCCGATGCCGGCGACGAGCGCATTTTCTTCACCGCCGGCCGCAGGCTATATGCCCTCGACGCGCGCTCCGGCCGGCCTATTCCGACGTTTGGCGATTCCGGCTCCGTGAATCTCGCCGCCGGCTTGTCGCGCGCGATCGGCGATGCGTATCTCGTCGCGACGAGCCCCGGTGCGATTTACAAGGATCTGCTCATCCAGGGCATGCGAGTGGGAGAGGAGGAAGGGTCGGCCCCGGGCGACGTGCGCGCGTACGACGTCCGCACCGGCGCGATCCGCTGGACCTTCCACACGATTCCGCATCCCGGCGAGTTCGGCTACGACACCTGGCCGCCCGGGGGGTGGGCGACGGCGGGCGGCGCAAATAGTTGGGCCGGCCTCAGCGTCGATACCGTGCGTGGGATTGTGTATGTGCCAACCGGGTCGGCCACGCCCGACTTCTACGGTGGCGCTCGCACCGGCGCCAATCTGTTCGCGAACTCGCTCGTCGCGCTCGACGCTGCGACCGGGAAGCGGCTGTGGCATTTCCAGACCGTGCACCACGATCTCTGGGATCGTGATCTGCCCGCTGCGCCGAATTTCGTCACCGTCACTCGCGGCGGAGCGCGCGTGGATGCCGTCGCCCAGATCGCCAAAAGCGGGTTCGTCTTCCTGTTCGATCGGCAGTCCGGCAAACCGCTGTTCGACATAAAGGAGCGTGCTGTTTCTGCGTCCGACCTGCACGGCGAGCACGCGTGGCCAACGCAGCCGTTTCCGGTGAAGCCGGCCCCATTTGCACGGCAAACGATCTCCATCGCCGATGTCACCGAGCAGAAGGAGCGCTTCCGGATGCTACGGAACGCTTTTTTTGCGCCGCCGAGCCGTCCCGGAAGCATCGTGCTGCCCGGCTTCGACGGGGGGGGCGAGTGGGGAGGGGCTGCGGTCGATCCCGAGACCGCCACACTGTTCGTCAACGCGAGCGACGTGCCGTGGATTGCCGCGATGCGCGAGGTCGCTCGTCTGCCACCGAGCACGGGCGCACCGCGCGACGGCGCGACCGTCTATGCGGCGGCCTGCGCCGCCTGCCATGGCGCCAATCGCCGCGGTCGTGATCGCGCTCCGTCGCTCATTGGCCTTGTCGAGCGCCTGTCAAAGGATGAGGTACGGCGGACCATTGATTGGGGCCGCGGTTTCATGCCTTCATTCGCGAGTCTGCCGGCGGTCGAGAGACGCGCGCTGGTCCAATACCTTGGCTACGAGGTGGCCGCCTCAGACACGGGCGGGTGGGCGCCCCCGCCCCAACGCGCGACGAGCGCGCCCTACGAATTCGCCGGCTACGAGCGTTGGCGGGATTCGAGCGGCCTCCCGGCCATCAAGCCTCCCTGGGGCACGCTCAGCGCGATCGACCTCAACACGGGGGAATATCGCTGGAGGATTCCGCTCGGCGAGTTCGCCGCGCTCACGGCCCGCGGCATCCCCGTCACAGGCACGGAGCAGTATGGCGGGCCGATCGTCACGCGTGGGGGTCTCGTATTCATTGCCGCGACGCAGGACGGGAAGATTCGCGCGTTCGACAAGAGCGCGGGCCGGCTGCTGTGGGAAGCGATGCTCCCCGCGCCCGGCTACGCCACTCCCAGCACGTTCGCCGTGCACGGCAGGCAATTCGTCGTTGTCGCCGCGGGCGGAGGCAAGTTGGGCTCGAAGTCGAGTGACACGTACGTCGCCTTCACGCTGCCGTAGTGACGAATCGTGGGTAGAATAAAACCATGATTGGGACGCTCCTCCTCCCGCTCCTCATGCTGACCCAAACCCTGGACTCCACGTACGATCGGCGCGCCCTGTGGCTCACTCACGGGCCGGGCATGACCGGCGTGGTGCAGGGGATACAGGCATCGCCCGTGGGCGGCGGATTCTTCGTTGTCGGTGCGGACGTCCTCGAGACCGCGCCCGACCGAATTCGCCTTGAATACCGCGCGTCGCGCGCGGCCTTCAAACGCTACACAGTGTTCGGCGGGCTGCAGATCGCGGGAATGCTTGCGACCATCGCCTCCTATGGAGGCCGTCACCATCCAAAATGGAAGCCTGGATGGGGAATCGGTCTGCCGGTCGCAACGTTTGCGGTCGGATGGGCGGGACAGGTGAACGCGACTGGCGGCGAAGACCACCTGCGGCGTGCGATGTGGTGGTACAATCGGGAGTTCCCGCGGGCGACGTCGGATTCTGGTTGCTCGTACGATGGCTGCGCCATCCGCGTGCAGCGGCGCATGGGGTCGGATCAGCTGGCTCAGGGCGTCAGCGAGATGCCGGTTGGCGCGCTCGATTCACAGCTCCAGCGCTTCACGGCCGCGGGCGACAGTGCTCGTGCGCACTACGAGACGTTCCAGGCCCTGTCACGGAGTGAGCGGCGAGTGAAGCGCGTGTTCTTTGGCGCATTGCTTGGCGCGGGTCTCCTCTACGTCGCCAGCGACAAGAAAATCGCGCGGGATGCGTCACAGGGCCTCTTGCTGGTGGCGTACGGAGTCGGTCACTTGTCGCTCTACGGTAGGGCGACTGCCGAGCGCGAGCTCGATCAAGCGATCTGGTTTTACAACAGAACCCGTCCCTAGACCGTGCTGATTCAGCTGAAGAAAGCTCGCGACGGTCCGGCGACACTTGCCTGCGTGCGGGCGGACGGCACGCGCACCTGGGGCAAAGAGCACCCATTCTTTCCAACACACGATCTCACGCACTGCGCCGTCGAAAGCGTGCTCGGCTTCGATCAGGCCTTTTTTGGGCGGCGCGGGTCTCCTCTACGTCGCCAGCGACAAGAAAATCGCGCGGGATGCGTCACAGGGCCTCTTGCTGGTGGCGTACGGAGTCGGTCACTTGTCGCTCTACGGTAGGGCGACTGCCGAGCGCGAGCTCGATCAAGCGATCTGGTTTTACAACAGAACCCGTCCCTAGCAGCTATCCTTCAAAAATGATCCCGCACGTCCGTGCCTACTTCGCCGCGACGCCTCCCAAGGCTCGCGCCGCCCTGAAAAAGATTCGGGCCGCCATTCGCTCCGTCGTGCCCCGGGCTGAAGAAGCATTCAGTTATCGGATTCCCGCCTTCAAGTTCGGTGGCCGTCCGCTCGTCTGGTACGCCGCCTTCAAGAACCACTGCAGCCTGTTTCCAATGACCGGCGCGATCCGGCAGAAACTCGCCCGGGAGCTGAAAGCCTATGAGATGTCGAAGGGAACGGTCCGGCTGCCGCTCGCGAAACCAATACCAGTGGGGCTCGTCAAGAAACTGGTCAAAGCGCGACTGGCCGAACTGAACCGTTGAACGACAAAGGAGTGCCGATGGGACCGCCTCCGCTGAGAAAAGAACCGGGACCGGTCAAACTCCCCGAGCCGCCGAAACCACGGCCACCCGAACCGTGGGAGCCGGCGCGCATCCCGCGTGATCCCGAGCCTCCCAAACCACCAGGACGGTAACCCAAGAACGATGTACGAAGACCGCCACACGCCACCGCTTCCCCCCAGACGTTTTGTGCGGCGCATGGCCGATCACGTCGCGCTGGCGGCCGTCTTGGTCGGCGTGTCGCTGGTGGTCGGGATGTGGGGCTACGAGCACTACGAACACCTCCCCTGGCGTGATGCGTTTTTGAACACCGCGATGCTGCTGGGAGGGATGGGGCCTGTAGACCCGCTACGCAGTAACGGCGGTAAGCTGTTCGCCGGGGTCTTCGCCCTCTACTCGGGCGTGGTCTTTCTAGTTGTGGCGGGACTATTCCTCGTGCCAGTGATTCACCGGATTGCGCATCTGTTCCACTTCGAAGGCGGGCCGCGCTGACGTGGACTTCGATCTCGCGCTGGCGACCGAGGTTCTCGAACGCACCCCTGAAGCACTGCGCGCGCTCCTGCACGACGTCAGCACGCCCTGGGCGCGCGGCACCGAGGGGCCCGATACGTTCAGTCCCTTCGACAACATCGGCCATCTGATCGATGGCGAAGAAACCGACTGGATGCCACGGGCGCGCATCATCCTGGCGCAAGGAGCGAAGCGCCGCTTCGACCCATACGATCGGTTCCGCCATCGTGCCCGCAACGCCACACGTACGCTGGACTCCTTGCTCGACGAGTTCGCCAGGCTCCGCGCGGAGAACCTCCGCGCGCTCGAGTCGTGGAAGCTGACGCCTGCGCAGCTCGAGCTGCGAGGCGAGCACCCGCGCCTCGGCCCTGTCACGCTCGGGCAGCTTCTGGCGGCATGGGTGGTCCACGACCTGGGGCATATTGCGCAGGTCGCTCGCGTCATGGCCAAGCAGTACCGCGCCGAGGTGGGGCCGTGGGTGCCCTTCTTACCTGTCCTGACCGATCACGAAACGCCGAGGTCCTAGTGTTCGATTTCGGAGCCATAATGCAGGGGATCGTCGCCTTGGGCGCAGCCGGTCTCACCTTCATCCTCTTGGGGGTTGGGGTGAAAGTGCTGTTCTTCCGGCGCCGCCAACTTCCCGGAACCGTCGACCCGGATCAGCTCGACGGACTCGAAGACCGGCTGCACAGGACCGAGACGAAGGTCACGGAGCTCGAGGAGCGGCTCGATTTCGCCGAACGGATGCTCACCGAAGCACGCAGCAAAGCTCAACTTCCAGGAAGACCCTAGCTTCTGAAGTG
>QHUF01000241.1 GCA_003221075.1 Gemmatimonadota bacterium | reverse complement strand
GACGGCACCACCCGCCCGCGCGTACGCGGACACCGCGCGCAACACCGGCGAAAAGCGCGCGATGGCCCCGGAGCGAAGATAATCGCCGTAGCTGAAGCCGCCCGGCAGGATGACCGCATCGGGCTGTTTCAGGTCGGTGTCGCGATGCCAGACATAATAGGCGTCCGACCCCGCCGCGCGGGCCGCGTCGAGCGTGTCCGCGTCGCAATTCGAGCCGGGGAAGACGACTACTGCGACACGTTGCATTCGTAATCCTCGGTCACCGGATTGGCGAGCAACCGGTCGCACATCGTGCGCGCCTTTGCCGCCGCCTCTTCGCGCGTCGCTGCCTGAACCTGCAGCACCAAATGTTTCCCGGCGCGGACGCTCGCGACGTCGCCGAAGCCGAGCGCCTGAAGGGCATGCTGCACCGCCTGGCCCTGGGGGTCGAGCAGCGCGGCGCGGGGCATGACGCGGATTTCGACCGTGTAGGCGCTCATGCCACGCCCCCTCCGGTCCCGGGACGCCGCGGGCCCCGGTAGTTCTGCTCGCTCTCGTCGATCTCGATCGGACCTGCGATTTCTGCCTCCTCATCCTCGGCGGGGGCCTTGAAGAAGCCCAGCAGAATTGCGCGCCCCACACCGTAGAGCATGTACACGATTCCCAGGGGAAACAGGAACACGTCGTGCTTCCAGATCCCGAATACCAGGATAACAACAATCAGCGTGAGTCCCAATAGTCCGCTGGCCGTGCGGAAGCCGGCGCGTGGCAGCGTCGGGTAGTGGACGTTGCTCACCATCAGAATCGTCAACGCGATCATCAGAAACGTGAGCGTCAGGTGCCAGGGAACGCCGTGCAGCGAGGCGTACAATGACGTCTGCGTGAACGGATAGTAGGTGGCGAGTGTCATCCCGGCGGCCGGAGAGGGCAGGCCGATGAAGTAGGTCTTGGGGCGACCGGCCTGGGTGATATTGAACCGCGCCAGGCGAATCGCCGCCGCCATGACGTAGAAATAGCAAAAGATCCAGGATGCGCCGCCGCTCCCTCCACCCGCGGAGCCGCCGGCAAATTCCACCTGATACATAAGGAAAGCAGGAGCGACCCCGAAGCTCACGATGTCGACCAGGCTGTCGAGCTCGGCGCCGAAGCGAGTCCCGGTTCCCGATATCCGGGCGACTCGCCCATCCAGCGTGTCGAGGATCCCGGCGAAGACGATGAACCAGCCTGCGCGGTAGAATTCGCCGCGCGTCGCGAGCACCATCGCCCAGATGCCGAAGAACAAGTTGAACAGCGTGAACAGACTGGGCACCACGATGACGACGCGGCGGAGCGGCAGGGGCGGTGGTCTCACGCGTACTCCGCCAAGACAGTTCCACCGACCAGGACCCGATCGCCCGGTTTGACCTTCACGACGGGCCGCGCCGAAAGTGGAAGGAAGACGTCGGTGCGCGAGCCAAACCGGATGAGACCGAGTCGCTCGCCTTGCTTCACGCGATCGCCTGGTTTTGCGTCGGTGACGATGCGCCGCGCGATCAGGCCCGCGATCTGCCGGACCAGCACGCGGCCGCGCGGCCCGCGGATTCCGACGGACGACTGCTCGTTCTCGAGACTCGCCTTCTCGTCGGCGGCGTGCAGAAACTTGCCTTTGTTGTAGTGCACCAGCTCGACCGCGCCATCGACCGGATAGCGGTTCACGTGCACGTCGAAGACGGATAGAAAAATCGAAATCCGGACCGCGCTTTCCTTTACGTACATGGGCTCATCGGTTTCGACCACGTGCACCACGTGACCCTCGCCGGCGGCCACCACGTAGCGCTCACCGCGTGGTCCGGGCCGGATGGGATCGCGAAAGAATGCGATCACCCAGATTGCCACGATCGCGAGCAGGACACTCAGCGGCCACCACAAGAAGGCCACACCCACCACCAAAGCCCAGGCGACCGCGATAAAGGGCCGTCCTTCGCGCGCTATCCTCACTCCAGCTCTGTTCCGGTGATGCGCCGATAGGCATCGCGATAGCGTTCGCTGGTCGCGTTCACGACCTCGGCCGGCAAGGGCGGCGGCGGAGCCTCGCCATTCCATTTTCCCTGCTGCTTCAGGTCGGCCAGGTAATCCCGCAACGGCTGCTTGTCGAAGCTCGGTTGGCTCTTGCCCGGCTGATACCGGTCGGCCGGCCAGAAGCGCGAGGAGTCGGGCGTCAGGATCTCGTCGATGACGATCAATTCGCCGTCCGGCGTCGTCCCGAATTCGAATTTCGTGTCCGCGATAATGATCCCGCGTTTCGCGGCGGAATCGCGGCCTGTCTCATACAGCGCGAGACTGGCGCCCCGTAACCGCTCGGCCGTGAGCCGGCCGAGCTCGCTCACCACGTGGTCGAAGGTCACGTTCTCGTCGTGTCCCTGTTCGGCTTTGGTCGCCGGCGAGAAGATCGGCGGATCGAGCTGCGCACTTTCGACCAGCCCCTTAGGCAGCGGTTCGCCGGCGAGCGTCCCGGATTGCTTGTACTCGGCCCACGCCGAGCCGGAGATGTAACCCCGCACGACGCACTCAAACGGCACCGTGGTGGCGCGCCGCGCCAGCAGCGCGCGTCCCTGCAGCTCGTCACGGTACGGAGCGAGCGTCGGGACGCGCGCGACGATTTCTGCGACGTCGGCAGTCAGCAAGTGGTGGGGCATCACGGACTTCAGCCGCTCGAACCAGAACGCGCTCATTTGCGTCAGCACCGCACCCTTGTGCGGCACCGGTTCGCGCATCACGACGTCGAAGGCGCTCACGCGGTCGCTGGCCACGAGCAGCAACGTGCTGCCGTCGACCTCGTACACCTCGCGGACCTTCCCGCGACGCAGGAGCGGGAGCGGCAGCTTGCTCTGCACCAGCACGCCGGTCATACCTGAACCTCCGCTGCGGCCGCCGCGGGTGCAGCCGCCTGAATGGAACGCATCAGATCGGGCAGGACCCGATCGAGAAAGTCGTCGACCTGCTGCGGCGCGCGCCCGACGTAGGCCGCTGGATCGAGCTCGTCGGCCATGGCGCGCACGCCCAGTGTCTTGAATTCGGTGGTCTGCGCCAGCCTGTGGAGCAGTTTGTCCGAGCCCTTGAGGCTCTCGGTCCGGATGACTTCGTGGAGCGCCTGGCGATCGCCCCCGGCCTTCACGCCTCGCATCAACAGCCGCTCGGTGGCGAGATACGGCATCGCGGCGGCGACGTGCTGAGCGATGGTCTCCTCGCGGACCTCGAGTCCCGCCGCCACGTTCGTGGCGAGGACGAGGATCGCGTCGGTGCCGAGAAACGCTTCCGGAATCACCAATCGCCGGTTCGCGCTGTCGTCGAGCGTCCGTTCCAGCCATTGCGCCGCGGCCGTGTGCCAGGCGTTTCCCTCCACCTCGATCACGAACCGCGCCAGGCTCGTCATGCGTTCGGCGCGCATCGGGTTGCGTTTGTACGGCATGGCGGACGAGCCGACCTGCTCGCTCTCGAACGGCTCGAGCAGCTCGCCCTCGTGCTGGAGCAACCGGATGTCGGTCGCGAATTTCGCCGCCGACTGCGCGATGCCCGACAGCACCGCGAGCACCTGCGCATCGAGCTTGCGCGTGTACGTCTGCCCGGTAATCGGGAGGACGTGCTCGAATCCCATCGCGCGCGACACGCGGGTGTCGAGCTCAGCGACTTTGGCCTGATCGCCGTCGAACAGATCGAGGAAGCTCGCCTGCGTCCCGGTCGTCCCCTTCACGCCGCGAAACGGCAGCGTGGCGGTCCGATGGAGCAGCTCCTCGGCGTCCAGCGCGAAGTCCTGCATCCACATCGCCATGCGCTTGCCGACGGTCGTGAGCTGGGCCGGCTGGAAGTGGGTGTACGCGAGGCAGGGGAGCGCGCGATAGCGACGCGCCACTTTTCCCATCGCCACGAGCACGGCGCCGATTCGTCCCAACAGCAGCTGCATGCCCTCGCGCATCAGCACGAGATCCGCGTTGTCGGTGACGTAGGCGCTCGTCGCGCCGAGGTGAATGAAGGGCCGGGCGGCGGGCGCCTGATCGCCGAGGTGATGGATATGGGCCATCACGTCGTGCCGCACCCGTCGCTCGTACTCGGCGGCCTTGTCGAGATCGGCATCGTCGAGGTGCGTGCGCAGCTGCGCCAGCGCGGTATCGGGAATCTTGAGTCCCAGCTCTTTCTCCGCCTGCATCAGCGCCAGCCACAGCCGCCGCCACAGACCGATACGGCGGCGGTCGCCCCAGAGCGCCTGCATCGCGGGGGAGGCGTAGCGTGCGGAGAGCGGCGAGACCCAGGTCAAACCGCGGCCTTGGCCCGCGCGACCAGCTTGCTCCAGTCGGCGAGGAACTGATCGAGGCCGCGGTCGGTGAGCGGATGCAGCAGCAGTTTTTTCAGGACGTCCGGCGGCAGCGTCGCGACGTCCGCGCCGATCATCGCCGCTTCGACGACGTGACGGGGATGGCGGATCGACGCGGCCAGAATCTCGGTTTCGATGTTGTAGTTGTCGAAGATCGCGCGTGCTTCGCGGATGACGTCCATGCCTTCCTGTCCAACGTCGTCCAGCCGTCCGATGAACGGGCTCACATACGAGGCGCCCGCTTTCGCGGCGATGAGGCACTGCACGCTCGAGAAGCAGAGCGTGACATTGGTGCGAATCCCGTCGGCCGCGAGCCGGCGGACCGCGATCATGCCGGCCTCGATCATCGGAATCTTTACGACGACGTTGTCGGCAATTTTCGCGAGCTCCTTACCTTCCTTGAGCATCCCCTCCGTATCGACCGCGACCACTTCAGCCGATACCGGTCCATCCACGAGCGAGCAGATCTCTTTCAGCACGTCGCGCGGGTCGAGGTCACCGGCCTGCTTGGAGAGCAGCGAGGGATTGGTCGTGATGCCGTCGATCAGCCCGGCTTGCGTCGCCCAGCTGATGTCCTTGAGACTGGCCGTGTCGAGGAAAAACTTCATGACGTAGACTCCTCGGCGTAGAGGTCCGGTGGATAGCGCACCGCCTCCAGGTACAGACCCTGGGGCGGGGCAGGCGGACTGGCCGCCAGATTATCGGTCGCTGCAAGCAAACGGGGGAAATCCGCCGGCGGGCGCCTGCCAAGGGCGATGTCGACCATGGTGCCCACGATGAACCGCACCATGTGATGCAGGAACCGATCGGCCTCGACCGTGAACGCCATCCCCACTCCGTCCGCACGCGGCGCCCATTGCGCAAGCGCCACGCGGCATCGGTAGTGGGCAGTGTTCGCGCCGGCCGCGGCCAGGCCACGAAAGTCGTGCTCGCCAATCAGGGCCGCCGCGGCGCTCTCCAGCGAGCTGGGATCGAGCGCACGACCCAGGGCCCATTCGTACGGTTTTCGGAACGGCGACGCCGCACCTTCATCGGTACCGATCAGGTACCGGTACCGCCGCGCGGTGGCGGAGCGCCGTGCATCGAACCCGGGCCGCATCACATGCACCTGCTGAACCCAAATCTCCCTTGGGAGCAGGGCATTGAGTGCGCGACGCAAGTCACTCGCCGGTGCGTCCCACCGCTCACCGCCCAAAAAGCTGACGCCCTGGCCGAGCGCATGGACACCCGTATCCGTCCGCCCCGCGCCCGTCGCTGCCGTCTTGCATCCCATCAACCGCTCGAGCACGGCTTCGAATTCGGCTTGGACCGTGCGATCTGCGGGCTGCCGCTGCCACCCTGCAAAGCCACCCCCGTCGTATTGAATCACCGCGAGGTAGGGGCGGCTCGTCACGGGGGGAAAGATGCAACTCGTTGTCACTATTTGACAAGGGTGATAGCCTTAATCCTTCATGGACTCTCCGCTGCGGCGCGCGCTCATCGCGCTCGCCAACCGCCAATCGCTCTCCGAAGATCAGACGGCTGAGGTCTTCGGCGTCGTGATGGCCGGCGAAGCAACGCCCGCGCAGATCGGCGGGCTGCTCATGGGGCTGCGAGCGAAGGGCGAAACCGCCGACGAGCTCGCGGGTGCCACACGCGCGTTGCGGGGCGCGATGGTGCGCGTGACCGCCGCTCACGACCACCTGGTCGACACCTGCGGAACCGGGGGTGGCAGCGTTCCCACGTTCAACATCTCGACCGTGGCGGCATTCGTCGCCGCCGGCGCGGGAGCCGTCGTCCCGAAACACGGGAATCGTTCGTTCACCTCGCGCTGCGGTTCGGCGGACGTGCTCGAGGCGCTGGGCATCCGGATCGTGCTCGACGCGCCATCGGCTACGCGCGTGCTGAACGAAGCGCGCGTGGTGTTCCTGTTCGCACCCAACTTTCACCCGGCGATGAAACACGTGGGCGCCGTGCGGCGGGAGCTGGGTACGCCCTCGCTGATGAATCTCGTCGGGCCGCTCGCAAATCCCGCCGGTGTGCGGCGGCAGGTGATCGGCGTCGCCGAGGCCGATCGGGCGGCGGTTGTGGCCGAATCCCTCGTGCGGCTCGGCGCCGAACACGCCCTCGTCGTCCACGGTCGCGTCGGCATGGATGAGATCTCGCCGCAGGGCGTAACCGACGTCTGGGAGGTGAAGGACGGGGCAGTGCGCAGCTGGGAGATCGATCCCGAGCGGTTCCGTCTCGGCATCAAGGACGTAGGAGAGTTGCAGGGGGGAGAGCCGGCGGCGAATGCCGAGCGGTTGGAACGAATTCTGGGAAATGGGTCCGCCGATCCCTCGGGACTGGCGGCGGTCCTGCTCAACGCCGGTGCGGCGATTTACGTGGCGGGAATTGCCGGCTCGCTCGCCGAAGGGATCGGGCGCGCGCGCGAGGTCGTCGCATCGGGGGCGGCGCGGGCCGCGCTCGATCGCCTGCGCAAAGCAACCGCTAGTATTTCCTGATGACGCCGACCACCACGCCCTGGACGATGACGTCGCGCTCATTCAGCCGCAGCGGCTGCATCTTGTCGTTGGCCGGCTGCAGCCTGATCCACCCGCCGGGCTCGCGGTAAAACCGCTTCACCGTGGCGCCCTCACCATTCACCAGTGCAATCACCGTTTGGCCGGCCTCGGCCTGGTTGCGTTCCTGAACCACGACGTAGTCGCCGTCCTTGATGTGCTCGTCGATCATCGAATCGCCGCGCACCTTGAGGACGTAGCTGCGCCCGCGTCGCGGCAACAGCTCGTCGGGCACGGCGATCGTCTCGTCGCCCGTGATCGCTTCGATCGGAGCGCCGGCGGCGACCAGCCCGAGCAACGGCAGCTCCGTGGCGCCGGTCTGCCCCTTGGGCGGGACGACTTCGATCGCCCGGCTCTCGTTATGCGTGCGCCGGATGTACCCTTTGCGCTCGAGATTGGTGAGGTGCTCGTGAACGGTCGCCAGCGATTGGAAGCCAAACTGGCGCGCAATCTCTTCGAAGCTGGGGGCGTACCCCTTCTCTTCGATGTGCTTTCCGATGTAGTCCAGGATCTCGCGCTGGCGCCGCGTGACCGGCATGTTGGCTCCCCGAAGATATACAGAATTCCTAATCTACCCGAATAACGACCGAACGCAAGGATGACCCCCAGCCCGCACCGCCCCACGCTCGACGCTATTCTGGCCATAACCAGGACGCGGGTCGAGGCTCTTAAGGGGAGGGCCGCCGAACTCGAGCGGCGGGCCGCAGCCGCCTCGCCGGTGCGGCAGTTCCAGGAGCCTACCGACGCGGTGGGGCTGATCGCAGAAGTGAAGCGCCGCTCGCCCTCGCAGGGGGATATCCGAACTGATCTCGATCCCGTGCAGCACGCCCGCGCTTACGTCCGGGGGGGGGCCGTGGCCGTTTCCGTGCTCACCGACGAAGCGCACTTTGGAGGATCACTCGAAGATCTCGAGCGCGTTGCGGCCGCGGTACCCGTGCCGGTACTGCGCAAGGACTTCATCCTCGATGAGCTCCAGATAATGGAGGCGCGAGCAGCCGGGGCGAGTGCGATACTCCTCATTGTGCGAGCGCTGGCCCCGGACAGACTCCAGGCCCTCGCGCGGGCAGCAGCCGCATGGCACCTGCCGACGTTGATCGAGGTTCACTCGGCTGCGGAACTCGAGCCGGCGCTGGCTGCAGGGCCGGGTGCGATCGGCGTGAACGCGCGAGACCTCGCGACATTTGCCGTCGATTTGCGGCGGGCGGAAGCCGTGATTCGGGACGTCCCGAGCACTGTTGCCGTCGTCGCCGAGAGTGGTATCGAGAACCGCGCGGATGTGGAACGGGTCGCGGCCGCGGGCGCGGATTTCGTGCTCGTCGGCACAAGCGTGGCCCGTCAGCGCGATCCCGAACACGCTGTGCGAGCATTGGCTGGCGTGCAACGACAACCTGGAGTGCGCACATGATACTTGTACGAAGCACGTCGGCACGACTGCACGTCGGCACGACACTCGTGCCAACGTGCCGACGTGAGACCTGTGACTAACATCGCGACCGGTCGGTTTGGGCCCTATGGCGGCCGCTACGTCCCCGAGACGCTGATGCACGCGCTCGACGAGCTTGCGCATGTGTACGATGCCGCGCGCAAGGATCCGCGCTTCTGGGCGGAGCTCGAGGGGTTACTCAAGAACTACGTCGGGCGCCCGACGCCGATCACGGCGGTCCCGCGCCTGTCCGCCCAGGTGGGCGCGCAGGTTCTGCTGAAGCGAGAAGACCTGAACCACACGGGCGCCCACAAGATCAACAACACACTCGGCCAGGTGCTGCTCGCGCAGCGCATGAACAAACGGCGCATCATCGCGGAGACGGGGGCTGGACAGCACGGCGTCGCGACGGCGACGGTGTGCGCGCGGTTCGGTCTCGATTGCGTCGTCTTTATGGGCGAAGAGGACATGCGGAGGCAGCGGCTCAACGTCTACCGCATGGAGCTGATGGGGGCGAAGGTCGTCCCGGTCACGTCGGGCACGCGCACGCTGAAAGACGCGACGAACGAAGCGCTGCGCGACTGGGTCACGAACGTCACGACGACGCATTACATCATCGGTTCGGTGGTCGGCCCGGACCCATTTCCCCGTCTGGTGCGCGATTTCCAATCGGTGATCGGCCGGGAGGCGCGGGCGCAGATGCTGGAGCAGGTCGGCCGGTTGCCGAGCATCGTCGTCGCCTGTGTCGGCGGGGGCTCGAACGCCATGGGCATCTTCGCGGGGTTTCTCGACGACAAGTCGGTACAATTGGTCGGCGTCGAAGCAGCGGGGGAGGGGATAGCGAGCGGAAAGCATGCCGCGACGCTGGGTGCCGGCCGTCCGGGAGTCTTCCATGGGAGCATGAGCTACTTGCTCCAGGACGCGGACGGGCAAGTCCAGCCGGCCCATAGCGTTTCGGCGGGTCTCGACTATCCCGGCGTCGGCCCGGAGCATGCTTACCTGAAAGACAGGGCCCGAGTATTGTATGAAGCCGTGACGGACCAGGAGGCTCTGGACGCCTTCGCCGCCCTGTCGCGATTGGAAGGCATTCTTCCGGCTCTCGAGAGCGCCCACGCCATCGCCTGGGTGATGAAGACGAGGCGAGCCTCTCACGAACTCATCCTGATCAACCTGAGTGGCCGTGGCGACAAGGACGTCGCCATGGTCGCCGAGCTTACGGGAGCGAAGATCTGACGAATCCCGCGTCCCCCTCCCAAATCCCCGAGTTAGCGCTCCCGCCGTCACAGGTCGAGGAGCTGATGCAGGTCGTCAGCAAGGGGATGCGGGCGACGCAGCTGTACCTCCCGAACAATCCCGTGTATCAGCGCGCCGTCGATAACATCCGCAACGCGTTCCGCCAGATCTGGCAGGCCACCGACGACCTGATCTTCGACATCGGCGAGACGGAAATGCGCTGGGAAGATCACGCCATCTACACCCAAGAACAGCGGAACGAGAGCATCGCCTGGACGCTCTACAAAGACGGCGTCCGGTCGCTCTCATTCAAACCGGGCGTCGAGGACGCCGAGATCGTCCGCTTTCTCGCGGTGCTGCAGCAGGCGAAGAACCTGCAGGCCGACGCGCCCGACGATCTCCTGACGCTGCTCTGGGCCGAAGACTTCCAGTTCGTCACTTACACGTTCCGCGAGCTGGCCAGCGAAAACGCGGTGCCGATCGAACGCACCGAGAAGAGTGCGCCGATGATCGGCGGTGGGGGCGGCACTCCCGGCGGCGACGCCGGCGCGGCGGACCCGACGACGGTGCGCCGTCAGGTGGAAGAAGAGGCGCCGCCCAAGCGCGAAGGGCTCGTCTCGATCGACGACTTCGACACGACACTCTATTTCCTGGACGACAAGGAGATCGAGTATCTCCACAAGGAAGTCGAGCGCGAATACGGCCAGGACTTGCGCGGCAACGTGCTGGCGATGCTGTTCGATCTGCTGGAGCTGCAGACCTACGGCACGGTGCGCGCGGAGCTGATCTCCATTATCGAAAACTTCATTCCGTATCTGCTCGGGGCAGGAGATTTCCGGTCGGTCGCCTTCATCCTGCGCGAATGCAAAGTCATTCTGCAGCGTGCCCGCGAGCTCATTCCGGAGCATCGCCAGGTACTGGAGGCGCTCCCGACCCGGCTGTCACAGACCGACGCGCTGTCGCAGTTGCTGCAGTCGCTCGACGAAGCGACGAGCCATCCGACCGAAGACGAACTGAGCGAGCTGTTCGGGGAGCTGCGGGCGGAGGCGCTCGGCACCCTCATGGGATGGCTCCCCAAACTCAGCAACGAGCGCGTGAAGTATCTCGTCCAGACCTCGGCGGAGCGGTTGGCGCTGGCGCATGCCGCGGAAGTGCTCAAAGCGCTGGCCAGCGACGACGCGTCCGTACAACTCGAGATGGTCCGGCTCGCGGGCCGGCTCAAACTCCCCGGCGCGCCCGAGGGCATGGGCCCGCTGCTGGAGCGCGGCGAGCGCGAGCTGAAGCTCGCCGTCGTAGAGGCCCTGACGACGATCGGCAGCCCGAGCGCGACGCGCTTGCTCGAGAAGGCGATCGACGACACCGAGCGCGACGTGCGGATCACGGCCGTCAAGTTCCTCGGCCAGCGGGGCCATCGGAACGCGTTCACGCGTATCGAATCCGCGGTCGTCGGCAACAAGCTCAAGGACTCGGACCTCACCGAGAAAATGGCGTTCTTCGAAGCGTACGGCTCGCTCGCCGGCGAGTCCGGAATCGCGACGCTCGAGAAATTGCTCGTTGCCAAACACGGCCTCTTGGCGCGGAAGGAAGATCCCGAAACGCGCGCCTGCGCCGCGATGGCGCTCGGGAAGATCCGCACGCCGGCGGCGCGCGACGTCCTCCAGAAGGTCTCGCAGGACAAAGAGGCGCTGGTGCGCAACGCCGTCAACCGCGCGCTGCGCGACGTGGGGAGCGCATGACGACGCCGGGAGGCAAGCGCCCCTCGATGATGGAGACCGCCCAGACGACGGACGGTTTCCTCCGTCATGCCGGGCGGGACTTCCTCATCGTGCTCTACACGGCCTTCCGGTCACTCAAGCTCTACCCGATCGAGAATGCGCAGGTGCAGAAGGCGCTCGACGACCTCGCCGGGACAACCAAGCACTTGTTGGATGTGGAGAAGGAGGTCGAGATCCGGCTCCAGGGCGAATTCATCTTCGTCAACTCGACGCGGCTGCGGCTCGACCTCGATAACTACGCCTCATTCTCCCACATCCTGAACGTACTCCAGCAGTGCGGCATCGGCGCCGTACGGATCGACGAGGGCGTGGAACGGCGGCAGCTGCAGGTCTTCGTGTCGCTCCTGCTCGCCTACGCGGCAAAGGATGCCAATCCCAACAAGCTGTTCGAGCTGTCGCAGAAGCTGAGCGACGGCGGCGTCTCGCACGTGAGCGTCGAGCCCCCGCTCGAGGCGGAAGAGGACGTCGAAGAAGAAGAGCGGCAGAAGGAAGCGGCCAAGCGGACGTATGCGCGCTCGGTCGCCGTGACGAAGGAGGTCATCAACAGTATCCGCATGGGCCGCACCGCGAACGTGAAGAAGGTGAAGCGCGCGGTGCAGGCAATCGTCGATCAGGTGCTGAACAACGAGTCGTCGCTCGTCGGGCTGACGACGCTGCGCGACTACGACGAGTACACGTTCACCCATTCGGTCAACGTCTGCATCTTTTCCGTTGCGCTGGGACGCAAGCTCGGACTGACCAAGCTGCAGCTCTACGACCTTGGCATGGCGGCGCTGTTCCACGATGTGGGCAAGTCGCGCGTGCCGCTGGAGGTCCTCAATAAGGAAGGGGGACTCACCGAGGAGGAGTGGCGCATCATGCAGGCACACCCCTGGCTCGGAGTCCTCACGCTCTTTGGGCTGCGGGGCTACGGCGAGATTCCGTACCGCGGCATGGTGGTCGCGTACGAGCACCACATGAAGATCGACCTGACCGGGTATCCGAAGTCGATCCGCGGCCGGGCGTTGTCCATCTACTCCAAGGTCATTGCCGTCGCCGATGGCTTCGACGCGGCGACCAGCCGGCGCGTCTACCAGACCGTGCCGATTCAGCCGGATCAGGTCCTCAAAGAGATGTGGGAGAATCCGCGGCGCGGTTACGACCCCGTCGTGGTGAAGGCGTTCATCAACCTGATCGGGATCTATCCGGTGGGGACGTGCGTCATTCTCGATACGTACGAGGTCGCGCTGGTGCATAGCGCCAATCCCGACGTCGCCCACGTCCACCGGCCGGTGGTGCGTCTGGTCACGACGCCCGACGGCGGTCTCTTGAATCCCGGCACCGTCGTCGATCTCTCAGAGAAAGACGCGACCGGACACTTCCCGCGCACCATCGTCAAGGTCACCGACCCGGTCAAATACGGTATCAACGTCAGCGATTACTTTGTCTGAGAATGCCATCGCGACGCGGTGGCGCGCGCTCGGCAAATCGCGGGCGCTGATTCCCTATGTCACCGCCGGGTTTCCCACGGCCGCCGTCTCGCTCGACGCGATGCGGCGCGTGGTGGCGGCGGGGGGCGATTTCGTCGAGGTCGGCGTGCCGTTTTCGGACCCGCTCGCCGACGGACCGACGGTTCAGCGTACTACGCAGGCCGCTCTGGAGCAGGGGATGACGGTGGCGCGCGTGCTGGACTTGATTCGTCAGGCCGCGCTCCGCGTCCCCGTCATTATCATGACGTATCTCAATCCCGTGCTGGCGTACGGCGTCGAGCGATTCGCGACGGACGCGCATGCCGCCGGCGCTGCGGGCGTGCTCCTCACCGACCTTCCCGCGGGCACCGATCCAGCGGTGGAGCAGGCGGTCTCGGGTCGGGGGCTGGATCTCATTCGGCTCGTCGCACCGACGACAGATGACAGACGACTGAAGACCGCTCTGAACAATGCAACCGGATTCGTATATCTCATTTCGCGGCTTGGCGTGACCGGCGCGCGGGCGGACGTCCCTCCCGATCTCGACGCCCAGGTACAGCGCGTCCGGGCGGCGAGCCCCTCGTCCGCCCATTTGCCGGTCGCGGTCGGCTTTGGCATCGGCACGCCGGCGCAAGCGGCGGCCGCGGCGCGGTCGGCAGATGGCGTCGTGGTCGGGAGCGCCCTGATGGACGCGCTGGCGAAAGGTGGAATTACCGCGATGGAACGCCTCACGCGCGAGCTCGCCACGGCGGTGCACGCATGAAGATCGCGCGGTTCGTCGCGCTCTACAGTCAGGCGCTGGCCTGGGTGGGCGCGGCGCTGCTCATCGCCGTGCTCGCCACGGATCACCGCTGGCTGGGCCAGATCCCCGAGCTCGTCGTGTTGTTCGGCGCCGCGGTGGCGCTGCGCGGTCTCTTCGTTCCGCTGAGCAAGTACTCGTACTTGACGCAGACCGCGCTCGTCGGAGTGGCCGGCAGTCTGCTGGTCGGCGTACCCGCAACCGCGTTCGCGATCGCGGGCGCGACGATCGTCACGGATTGGCTGTGGCAGCGCAAACCGCTGCGCGTGGCCTGGATCAACCTGGGTCGCGAAGTCATTACGCTGGTCGCCGCCTTCGGCGTGTATGGCGCCGGGCTGCACTGGCTCGACATGCCCAATGGCGCTCCCGTCCTGAGCATCGAGCTGCTGCCCGCCCTCGCCGGGTACGCCCTCGCGTATTTCGTGTTTGGCCGGGTGCTGTTCTACCTCAGCCTCATCATCCGCGCCAAACTGGAGCCGGCGGAACGATTGATGATCGTACGCTACGAGGTGATCTCGTACGCGGCGACTTTGCTCGCGGCCACGATCTTCGTCGGCGCCGTGGTTGCCTGGTCCTTCGGCGCCTGGATTCTCGTCGGCCTCGTTCTGACGTTCCTCGGTCTCCTCCTCAAGCAGATGATCGAAGAGGCGATATCGGCGGAGGAGCTCAACAAGATCCACGCGATGGAAGCGGTCATCACGGCGAACATCAGTCTCGAGGATTCGTTCCAGCGCATCGAGCGCCTCGCCAACCGCCTCGTGGATTGGGGCGACTTCCGTATCTACCGGCTCCACGATGGTGAACTGTCCCTCGCGCACCGCTCGGCACGGGG
>QHUF01000030.1 GCA_003221075.1 Gemmatimonadota bacterium | reverse complement strand
TGTGACCGCCGTAAGGTAGGCCGCCGTGGTCACGGCGATCCGAAACGCGAACGCCCGTTCGTAGCGCCGTTGCGCCGTCGTGACCACGGCGAGCACCAGCGCTGCTGCGACGGTCCCGGCCGCGGCGGCGCCGGCGGCCCAGGCGCGCGGGCTCATACGAGCGGCGCCCCCGCGGCGTCGAACAGGTATAGACGGCGGCGATCCACCTTGACGCCGACTCGCGTCCCGACGCGCACGTCGGCGAAACCGGGCAGGCGCGCGACCAGTGCTTGGCCGCCCGCGTTCAAATGGACGAGCGTCTCGCTGCCGAGCGGCTCGACAACCAGCACGTCCACGTTGCCGACGCCCTTTTCGACCGCGCAGAGTCCCACATACTCCGGCCGGATCCCGACCTGCAGCTCGCCCTCGTAGGTCGACAGCTCGATGGGGATCGTGAGGCTCCCGGCCTCGATCACCCTCTCCCCTTCCCCCAGCGCCCTTCCCCGCCCTTGCAGCACATTCATCCCCGGCGTCCCGATGAAGCGGGCGACGTGCACGTCTGCCGGACGCTCGTAGATCTCTTCCGGTGTTCCGACCTGCCGTAACCGCCCCTCGTGCAACACCGCAATGCGCTGGCCCATCGTCATCGCCTCGGTCTGGTCGTGCGTCACATAGATCATCGTGGCGGCGAGGGCGCGGTGCAGCGCCAGCAGCTCGCCTCGCAGCTCGATGCGCAGCTTGGGGTCCAGCCGCGAGAGGGGCTCGTCGAGCAGAAACGCCTGCGGGCCGCGCACGATGGCGCGGCCGAGCGCCGCGCGCTGGCGTTCGCCCTCCGACAGCTGCGCCGGCACGCGGTCGAGTGCCGCTTCCAGCCCCAGGCGCGCTGCGGCCTCGAGCACGCGACGCGCGACCTGCGCGTCCGATACACCGCGGATCTCGAGCGGGAAAGCGATGTTCTCACGGACGGTGAGGTGGGGATACAGCGCGGGGGTTTGAAACACCATCGCCACGTCGCGCGTGGCGGGCGGGTCGTGCGTCACGACGCGTTCGCCGATCACCACGTCACCGCTGGTGGGTTCTTCCAATCCGGCGATGCAGCGCAGCACCGTCGTCTTGCCGGATCCCGACGGGCCGAGCAGCACGAGCAGCTCCCCGTCCCGCACGTCGAGATCCAGATCGTGCAACGCCTGAACGCCGCCGTCGAAGACTTTGGTCAGCCGGCGGAGTGTGACCGACGCCATCTGTTAGGCCGTCAGGGCGATAGGAACGCCCGCGCGATCGCGTACACGATGGCCCACACCACGAAGCCGGTGACGATCACGCCGGGAATCTTTTCGATCGGCTTCGTGGTTGCGCCGCTGGTCGCGGTCAGCGAATTGATTTCGAGGAGCGCCGCCACCAGGAGTACGCTCGCCCAGTATGCGGCGTGATTGCCGCCGCCCGGGAGGGTGTAGTGCGACGCCGCGCCCATGAAGAACAGCATGGGAATTGAAAAGACGACGTTCGTGCGCGAGGCGAGGAACGCCCGCCGCGCCGCCGCCGGCGCGGCCGCGTTCGCCTGGCCACCCGACGCGGCCGCCTTCGCCGAGGCGATGACGATCTGCTGTTTGGGCCAGATGACGAGGACGACATTGAAAAACATCAGTGTGCCGAACAGCCCGCCGGTGAGAATCGTAATGGCCCACGGCGTCGACCATCCGGCGGCGCCGAGCGGCGATTCGCCGATGCGTTTCCCGATGATCGCGAGACCGGTGAGGAACGTCAGGATGGCGCCGCCCCGAAACCAGCGCAGGGCACGAGGCACGAGCTTTTGCGTCGCGGTACTTTTGGCCGCGGGATCCGCCTCCGCCATGAACGGCCCTTGTACAAAATTGAAATAGTACAGCAGGCCGATCCACGTAATGCCGCCCAGATAATGCAGCCAGCGCAGCAGAAACTCCGCCACGAGCGCCTCCGGATGTGGGAGTGGACAGCACGTCCGCGGAGCCAAGATATGGAGGGAACCGTGCCGCGCAATGCGGGGTTTGAAAACCAAACTTCTCAGGATCATAGCGATGGCACAGGTAAAAGAACAACGCACGGCTACGCCCGAGACGCGACACGTACTTCCGCCGCTGCCGTACGATTTCGCGGCCCTCGAGCCGCACATCGACGCGCAGACGATGCAGATCCACCACGGCAAGCATCACCAGGCCTACATCACCAACCTCAACAACGCACTGAACAAACATCCCGAGCTGCTCGACAAGAGCGTGGAAGAGCTGCTGCGGGGCATTAATTCAGTCCCGGAGGACATTCGCACGACCGTTCGCAACAACGGCGGTGGACATCACAATCACTCGCTGTTCTGGACGATTATGGCCCCAGCTGGCAAAGGCGGCGGCGGCCAACCGACCGGCAAACTCGCTGACGCCATCACCTCATGGAGAGCAAAGTTCCGATTCTCGGCGTCGACGTGTGGGAGCACGCCTACTACCTCAAATACCAGAACCGCCGGCCGGACTACGTGACGGCATGGTGGAACGTGGTGAACTGGGAGGAAGTCGCGCGGCGCTACGCCGCGGCACTATAGCCGAGATAGCCGATTGGCGAAGATCCGGTTCACCGTCTCCAACAGCACCTCGAGGTCGACAGGCTTTGACAACACCTCTTCGACCTCGAGGTGCGCGCCCGACCATTCCCGCGTTGCCGCCGAGAGGATGACGACCGGAATCCCCTGGAGCCGTGGAATTTTTCGCTGGGCACCGAGAAACTGCTTCCCGTCCATCACGGGCATCTTGTAGTCGAGCAGGATCAAATCGGGCGGATCCATCTTCTCGAGGGTACGCAGCGCATGCTGACCGTCGCGAGCTGTATGCACGACAAACCCGGCCTCGGTCAGGAAATCCCGGAGGACCAGGCGAGTGTCCATGTCATCGTCGACCAACAAGATTGAAGCCATGGGTGACAGTAATGTAGCTCGGCCACACGGGCGAGAATCGTTGGAATTAGATCTTCGGACTGAGACAGACATCACATCAGAAATGGGCAGGATTCATTCATCGAGCGGCAAGGCTGAGATCTCCGCATTTCCGCCATCGTCGTACGCAACGGTGACGCGCCACGGGCGGCAGCAGACCTGGCAATCCTCGACGTAATCCTGATACGCCCCTCCGCCCGCATCGATGGCGATTTCGTTCGGCTCGCCGCAGTACGGGCACACCACGACCCCTTCGGTGTCGGCCGTTCCGTCGCCGAGTGGAAACTCCTCGTCGAGATCGTCATCGGCGAAGTCGACCATCAATCGCCCCAACCCATTCGTTGCCGCAGTGACGTGACGTGCGCGGTGTGATGGCGGCCGTGCCAGGCGTACAGCGCCAGCATCGCGTCGAGCGACGGCGTCCCCCATTCGGGGTGTTTGATCGTGCGGGCGAAATCGGCCGGTGACATTCCGCGCAGCAGCGTGACCCAACGCTGGTGCAGCGCCGTCAGCAGATCGAGCGACATGGCGATCGCGGCGCGCATCTCCGGCGTCTTCGCCCAATCCTTCTCCTCGTAGGTCTTGATCGCCGGACTCTGCTCCGTGAGCCCCCACTTGAACCGCATATACGCGTTCATGTGGCTGTCCGGGAGATGATGCGCCACCTGGCGGACCGTCCATCCGCCCGTGCGGTAGGGCGTATCCAGCTGCGTGTCATTGAGCCCCGCCACCGCGCGCCGGAAGTTCGCCGGTGCAGCGGTTATCTGCTCGATCGCTGCGATCCGCTCGGCCGTCGTGAGAGCGCTGACGGGCGTGAATTTGCCGATCGGATACCGCTCGTCGGTCATTGGTCGACTCGCCACATGGTGGTCAATTCCGTGCTGCCCCATTTGATCCGCAGCGCGCCGCGGAGCGCGGCATAGCCGGTTTTGGGGTCCGGTGAATCCGGGACCAGATAAATCGACAGCGCCGGTTCCGGTTCCGCCATGGTGCGGCTGGCGAGTGCGACACGCCCGATGTCCTTGGAGACATCGTGATCAGTACCCCACTGCCCCGTGCCGCGATTCACGATCAGCGAGTAACCCGTTCGCGTGTAGAGGATGAAGAGCGAGTAGTCGCCCTGCGGCAGCTTCAGGTCGCCGAGGGTGATGTTGAGATCGGTGTGGAGCGTCGTCGCCATGTTGGCCCCGAAGCGCCAGACCGTATCAATCGGGATCAGGCCGCCTTCGACCTTGCGGCCGCGGGCGTGCGGTTGGCCGTACGAGATGGCGATACGCGACGGGCCGGACAGGCTCGCGTCTTCTTCGTACCACTGATTACCAATGCGGCGCGCGTTGAGATGCACTTCGACTGACGCGAGGGTGCTCGCCGCGATCCGCAGCGGCGTTGCAGGTTGCTGTGCCTGTGCGAGTATGACGGCCGGTATCAGCAAGCCAGTGATCATGGGGTCTCCGAAGCCAGGATGGACTGAATGGGAGCGAAATGATCGAGCACGGCGGCGAGGAAACCGACGCGACGTACGCAGCAAACTCTGTGACTAGCGAGTTGCATGGAGCGGATGGGATTCGAACCCACGACCCCCTGGTTGCAAACCAGGTGCTCTCCCAACTGAGCTACCGCCCCCCGCGCCCCCGCGCGACCCCGCAACGAAAATAGGTACACGACGGGTGGACGGGTAGACTACAAACAATCGCCCGCCTGACGGGCAGCCACGTTGACGAGGAATTAGCTCCGCGTTGCACGCCTGCCACATTCACGCTCGACTGGAACGATTTCGCCGCTCGGGCATACCGCAAAGACGAAATGGCGACATGAGGCGACACCCTCTCGTACTGGCTCTCGTCTGCGTGACGCAGGCGGCCTGCACGCGTGGCACGCAGGTCGCCGCGCTGCGCCTCGGCACGACGACGACCGTCGAACAATCGGGAGCGCTGGCGTTGCTCGATTCGCTGCATCCGGCGATTCCAGTGCGCGTCGTCGTCGGCGCGTCAGGCACGATCCTGCACGCCGCTGCGGCCGGTGATCTGGACGTCGTCATCACGCATGCGCCCACGCTCGAGCAGCGGCTGCTGATCGATCCAGGACACGCGGCGCTCCGGTGTCCCTTTGTCGTGAGTCGTTTTGCGATTGTGGGACCGCCCGCGGATCCCGCGCACGTGGCGGCGGCCGCCACCGCGGCGGAAGCATTTCGTCGGATCGCCAACGCACGCGCTGCCTTTGTATCGCGCGCGGATTCGTCCGGCACCCACATCAAGGAACTGTCACTCTGGAAGTCGGCGGCCGTCAGGCCCGACGCTCCGGGAAACACCTGGTACGTGCAAGCCGGTGGGGATCAGGCAGCCACACTGCGCATTGCCGACGAGCGCGCCGCGTACGCGCTCGCCGACGTGCCGACGTTTACGCGGTTAACGGGCATCGATCTACGTCTGCTCTTCATTGCCGACACTGTGCTCGGTAACCCATACACGCTGTACGTGATTCGTTCGGCGTCACCGGACAATGCCGCGATGCAGTTCAGCAGCTGGGCGATGTCAGATTGGCGCCCCCGCCTGCTCGCGGTACGCTTGCCTGGCGGCGCGGCGGCATTCGAGCCACTCGACGGCGAGTGTGCCCTGCCGGTCGCGGCCGCCGGACAGTAGGAGGTCGCATGCTCTTCCCGGAGTTGGTTCCGCGCGCGTTCGTCACCTTGACCAAGCGCGGAGTGTCCGTCATCGGCGATCGCGAAGCGCGGTTGCTGGATGCGGTGGATCGCGTGCGCTCGATCAAAGACGCCGCATCCGAGGCAGGCATCAGCTACCGCACGGCGTGGAGTGCCATTCAAAACATGGAACAGGCACTGGGCCGGCCGATGGTCGTGTCGCGCGCCGGTGGACCCGGTGGCGGCGCCACGACGCTGACCGACGAGTGCCGCCGATTGCTGGCGGGGTATCACGACCTGCGCCGGCGGTTGGAAGAGAATCTGGCGCGCGCCTGGGATACGCCCGAGGCGGTGGAGCAGGCCGGCGACTAGCGCAGCACCGCGAGGGCGTAGCCGCCGGGAAGGACGCGCAGCGCGTAGCTGGGAACCGCGACACCGGTGATCGAGCCGCTGTATTGGCTCAGGGCACCGAGGTCCTGCACGCCGATCGTCAGGATCGTCGCGCCGTTGTTAAGCTGCCCGATTAACGCGAATCGTGTGGACGTTCCGCCGACCGGTTGCTGAAACAACCGCAGGCCGGGCGCCGCAACGGCGCTGGTCAGCGCGGCGGGGCCCGTGATGGTGAACACGATGGCGGAGTCGAGTCCCGAATTGGGCGAGATCAGCCGTACCTTCAGCTCGCCCGGCCCCGACATCGTCAGCCCGTCTCCCCCACAGCTCAGACCCACACCGATCAGGCCGGCGAGCAGCACGGCCGTGAAGAGTCGTTTCATCGCGGGCCTCCTTTCCGCTGCAGCGCCGCCGCGCTCGACGGTGCACCCGTCACTTTGACCCACGCCAGGAAATCGCCGATATCGAAACTGCCGTTGCTGTTGCCCACGAAATCAAGATACCGAATCTGATCGGCCGTGAGGGGC
>QHUF01000240.1 GCA_003221075.1 Gemmatimonadota bacterium | reverse complement strand
T
The DNA here is from genome assembly GCA_003221075.1 of Gemmatimonadota bacterium. Lineage (GTDB taxonomy): Bacteria > Gemmatimonadota > Gemmatimonadetes > Gemmatimonadales > GWC2-71-9 > 20CM-2-65-7. The sequence goes on along the minus strand of QHUF01000240.1, from coordinate 14,673 downwards.
CACGACCGGTGTCGGCGCCGCGGGTGATCCGGCCGCGAGGAGATCGCTGAGCGCCCGCGCGCCTTCATCGCCGCCGATCTTGGCGATCGCCGTCACGGCCTCGAGCTGCGGCGCGCCCTGCTCCGCCGACGACACGGCGCGGACTCTTCCCAACAGCAACGGAATGGCGCGTGCGTCCTTGAGCAACCCGAGCGCGAAGGCCGCGGCCGCCTCTACGGCGGGCACCGAATCGTTGAGCACCGGCAGCAGGAGATCGATTCCGGCGGCGTCGCCAATGCGTCCGACCGCCAATGCGGCCTGGCGCCGCACGGCGGGATTGGCGTGACTCAGCCCCTCACGCAGGGCGACGAGATCAAAGCGACGGGCATCGGAAGCCGCGAGCAGCCCGGCGAGTACGCCCACCGTCGTTTCATCGGTGGGCGGCTGCTGGGCAAGCGCCGGCCGCGCCGCCAGCAACGCCGCGAGAATGAGGAAACTAGAGACGAACCGGGTCTGCCGTGGGTTCGAGCAGCTCACACACGTGCTCCGGAAGGCGCGAGAGCGTCTGTTGTTGGTTCAGCGCGATCAGCGACGTTTCGGCGGTGGCGAGCAGCTCGTCGGTCTCCGCCCGCTCGATCGCGTATCCGAAAATCACCCGCCGCGAGGCCAGATCCCGCACCCAGCAGCGGACCCGAATCATATCATCATAGCGGGCCGGCTGGCGGTAGCGGACGTGCACATCCGTGACGGTGAGGTAGGTCCCCTGCTCCTCCAGGTCCTTGTAGGACATACCGCGTTCACGGAGATGCTCCGTGCGCGCCATATCCATCCAGATGAGGTAATTCGCGTGATAGACGAAGCCCATCTGATCGGTTTCGGAATAATTGACGCGGTGCGTGACCGCGGTGATTACGGGCGGTGGGGGCTGGGGCTTGGGGATTGGGGAGCTACTCGCCGTATGGAATCCAGATGTTCTTCACTTCCGACGCGCGGCGGAGAAACTCCCTTCCTTCCCCCTGCCGCGGATCGAGCCAGTCGCGGCCGCGCACCGTCGCCCACGTGCGCTTCATGTTCGCGGCCGACGCGAGCTCGACGGCCTTCACGCCCGCCGCGTTGCCGAAGTACCACATCCCGTCCACGTCGTCATGCTCGGCAAGCACTTTCGCGAGTGCGTCCTTACCTCCGGTGATGACGTTGATGACGCCGTCCGGGACATCCGACGTCTCGAGCACCGTGTAGAACTCGGTCGCGGCGAGCGGTTGCGGCTCGGACGGCACCACGATGACGGTGTTGCCGACGGCGATCGCCGGTGCGACCAGGGACACAAAGCCGAGTAAGGGAAAGTCGTCCGGCGCGGCGATTCCCAGCACGCCGACCGGCTCGTTCATCGCTAGGGTGACGCCGCGAATCGGGGTATGGTGCACCGCACCGTCCCACTTGTCGGCCCATGCGGCGTAGGTGAATAGCCGGGCGATGCTCGCGGCGACTTCCTGGCGTCCCACCCGGGCAGCGAACTCCTCGGCACGCGTCGCGAGATTCTCGGCGATGAAATAGAGAATCTGCGCGCGCATGTGGCCGCTGCCCCGTCCCCACCCCGCGGCAGCGTGGGCAGCCTCGACGGCGTTGCGCACATCCTTGCGATTGCCCTCGGCGACCTCGCCCAGCACACGGCCATCGGGTCCGAGGATTTTGCGACTATAACCCTGGTCGGGCCGGGCCTGTTTACCGCCGATGAAGAGCTTATAGGTCCGATCAATTGGTGGGAGAGCGCCGGAACTCGGAACGCGGAAGTCGGAACGCGGAACAGGTTCATCTGACTCCGCAGCGATGTTCCGCGTTCCGCGTTCCGCGTTCCCACCTTCCCATTCCGCCTTCAGATACTCCCACATCCCCTCGCGCCCACCCTCTCGCCCGAACCCCGACTCCCGGTAGCCGCCGAAGCCAGCCGCCGCGTCGAACAGATTTGTCGAGTTCACCCACACGACGCCGGCCTTGAGCTTCGGCGCGACATCGAGCGCGAGATTGATGTTCTCCGACCACACGCTGGCCGCGAGTCCATAGGGGGTGTTGTTCGCGAGCTCCACCGCCTCTTTCGGCGTGCGGAACGTCATGCTCACCAGCACCGGGCCGAAGATTTCGACCTGCGCAATCGTGGCGGCCGGCGAGACATCGGTGAACAACGTCGGCGGATAGAAGTAGCCTTCAGTGGGGCATGCCCAGGACGGCTGCCACATCTTGGCGCCCTCCTCGACGCCCTGCTCCACGAGCCCGCGGATCCGCTCGAGCTGCACCGGCGCGACGATCGCGCCCATATCCACCGCTTTATCGAGCGGCGAGCCGACGCGCAGTTTCTCCATCCGCGCCCGCAGCTTCTGCGTCAGCCGGTCGGCGACGCCTTCTTGCACGAGCAGCCGTGAGCCGGCGCAGCACACCTGGCCCTGGTTGAACCAGATCGCGTCCACCACACCTTCGACGACGCTGTCGAGGTCCGCGTCCTCGAACACGATGAACGGGCTCTTGCCGCCCAGCTCCAGGGTGAGCTTCTTGCCGCTGCCCGCGGTCACCTTCCGGATGATACGGCCCACTTCGGTCGAGCCCGTGAACGCGATCTTGTGCACGTCCGGATGCGCGACGAGATGCTTCCCCGTCGCGCCATCGCCCGTGACGACGTTGAACACGCCCTCGGGCAGGCCGGCCGCTTGCGCTATCTCCGCGAAACAAAGCGCCGTGAGGGGCGTGAACTCAGCAGGCTTGAGAATCACCGTATTCCCGGCTGCGAGCGCAGGGGCAACCTTCCAGGCTACCATCAGGAGCGGGAAGTTCCAGGGAATGATCTGGCCGACGACGCCGATCGGCACATAGCCGGGGAACTCGCTGTCGCGGAGCTGCGCCCAGCCGGCGTGATGGTAGAAGTGCCGGGCGACGAGCGGGATGTCGAGATCGCGCGTCTCGCGGATCGGTTTGCCGTTGTCGAGGCTCTCGAGGACGGCGAGGAGTCGCGAATGCCGCTGCACCTCGCGCGCGAGCGCGTACAAGTAACGGGCGCGCGCGTGCGCCGGCAACCCGGCCCACACGGGCGCCGCGGCGTTGGCAGCGGCAACGGCCGCGTCCACGTCCGCTTTGCCCCCCTGGGCGACGCGCGCCAGCACCGCCTTGGTCGCGGGATTGATCGTCTCGAAATACTGCCCTTCGGCGGGTGGTGCCCAGCGGCCATTGATGAAATGTCCGAAGCGGCCGTTGTCGTGCTGCTTGATCCACTCGAGGGCCGGCGCGTCGCTTTCCGGCGCCGGCCCGTACTCCATCGTCTCGAACAGCTTGGCGACGGTTGCCATTACACCATCGGATGACGGTGCGCGGCGGCGTAACGGCCGGTCACGAAATGCTCGAGCTGGCGCTCGATATCCGTCAGCAGGGAGCTTGCTCCGAGCCGGAACAACGCCGGCTTGAGCCAGCGATCGCCGAGCTCTTCCTTCATAAGGATGAGCCAGTCGAGCGCCTGCTTGGCCGCGCGGATCCCGCCCGCGGGCTTGAAGCCGACGGCGGCGCCCGTCCGCATCTCGTATTCGCGAATCATGCGGGTCATCACGACGCCTACCGGCAAGACGGCGTTCACCGGTTCTTTGCCGGTGGACGTCTTGATGAAGTCGGCGCCGGCCATCATCGCTACCATGCTGGCGCGGGCGACGTTCGTGAGCGTCGCCAGCTCGCCGGTGCCGAGGATCGCCTTCATGTGCGCGCGGCCGCAGGCGTCACGGAACGCGCGAACTTCGGCAAAGAGCGCCGGCCAGTCGCCGGTCAGCACGTGCGCGCGGGTGATGACGATGTCGATCTCCCGCGCGCCGGCCGCAACGGAGGCCTGCACCTCCTCGAGCCGCTGGGCGAAGGGATTAAGCCCCGCGGGAAAGCCGGTCGAGACGGCGGCCACCGGAATCCCCGAGCCTTCGAGCGCCGCCACCGCGGTCGGGACGAGCGCATGATAGACGCAAACGGCCCCGACCTTGATATCGAGATGGCCGACGCCGAGCGCGTCGATCAGGTCCTGGCGCAGCGGGCGGCGCGCCTTGGCGCAGAGCCGCACCACGTTGCCGGGCGTGTCGTCCCCCTGCAGGGTCGTGAGGTCCATGCAGGTGATCGCCCGCAGGAGCCACGCGGCCTGCCATTCCTTCTTTACGGTGCGGCGCGTGGGGATGGTGGCGGCGCGGCGTTCGACGGCGCTGCGATTGACGCGCAGCGCGCGGATGACATCGAGATCGAGCGGCATCCCGGCGTTGCGATCGTCCTGAAGAACTGGACGAACCGCAGCAGTCCCCGCCCGTAGCCGATCCGAGAGAGCCTTCATGTTGGCGGGAGAATGCGAACCGCCGCTACAAAAGTCAACGCTCCGCGGGAACTCCCGCACCGAGGCGACACGCCGTGACCGCCTGCGGCTCCTGGGCGCGGAGGCACTGCTCCTCGCGCTCGGGCAAGCTCGCGAGCAGCGTCGCGATTTCCTCACCCAGCGCCTGAAAACAGGTCGGCCCGCCGGCTTCGTGCCCGACGATGCCGCAGAACGCGAACGCCGCGTCGGTCGTCGCCGTCCAATCGACGAGGGCCTTTGCCGCCCCGAAATAGCAGGAGGGGCGGTAGGGTTCGCTCGCCTTATCGCACATCGTCGCCGTTTTCTGCGGATCGCGGTTTGTGTACGACGTGATGTCACGGCCGAGGCTCTGGAAACACACCGGTCGCACCTGGGCGGGGGCACGCTCGCACGACTTCGCCGCGTCGCCGAGGTCGCCGTGGTTCAGGTTCAGCATGACGGAGGTCTGCATCTGATAGCAGGCATGCAGGTAGCGCTCCGCCATGATCGAGCACGGATAGAGGGGATCCGCCGGCTCGAGGGCCTTGAACGTCGTGGCCGCCATGTGGTGATGGCTGTGCGCCGCGAGCTGCGTCGCGGGATGATGCGGTGCGGTCGCGTTGATCACGCTCTCCATGAACGCGCCGCCATAACAGGATTCCCGGTCCCAGCCGTCGCTGAGCAGGTCGCAGTCCGTGAGCGCGCGCGGCAGGTCGTGCGCGTAGAGCATCGTCAGACCGTGACCCATCCCATGCACGCATTGAAACAGCACCCAGCGACTCGCGCCGGGACTCTTGAACGGCTGGCATAACGCTTCGACTTCGGGCTGCGTCACCTGTTCGCGCGACTCGAAGTACGCCTGGATCACGCCATGCCGGCAGCCTGAGGAGAAGCCGTCGCCGCAGGCGGAAAACGTCTTGACGATATCGGTGGACTTACCGTACGCCTCGATGCCGAGGCCATGCGCGAACTCGTGCGCGTGCTCGGCGACATCGCGGTCGGCTGCGGCGAGGGCATCGAGTGTCGCGACCGCGTCGGCGACGCCGTACCTGGTGAGACGCTCGGAGAGCAGCTGCGAATAACAGGTGCGGCGCGCGTCGGCGACGAAACGGCGGCAGGCGTCACCCGTGCCGGCCGGCCCCGCGGGCGCGAACCGGTCGGCGGCGATGCCGGTCACCGCGAGGATGCCAAGGGCGATCAGAAGCTTTTGCGTTTGCGTCATGGCAGAACAGTAATGTGCTTGCGTGCGCCGTTCCAGGTTCCTAAGCTTGGGCCGTGTCGTTCCAGGGTAAATCCCCTCGCGTCATCGTGGTGGCGGACGCGCACCTGGGTCAGGTGCCGCCCGCCGTGGGTAAGGCGTTCCACACGTTCCTGGAGGAGATCCCCCAGCCCGGAGATCACCTCATTCTCACGGGCGATGTCTTCGATTTCTGGTTCGAGTATCCAAGCGTCATCCCCCGCAAACATTTTGCCACCGTCGCCAAGCTGCAGGAGGTCCGCGCCCGCGGCATCCCGATCACGTTCGTGGGCGGCAACCACGACCGTTGGGGCGGATCGTTTTTCACGCACGATCTGGGCATCGAGTTCTTCGGCGGGGACGCCGAGCTCGATCTGGGGGGGCGCCGTGCTTTCATTACGCATGGCGACGGCCTCACCGAGCAACACTGGAGTGGCGCGCTGATGCACCGGGTGCTGCGTCATCCCATCACGGTCGCGGTGTTTCGTGTGCTGCATCCCACGATCGGGTTCTGGATCGCCGATCTGTTCTCGCGCCACCTCGCCGACAATACAAAGGATAGAGAGGTGCTCGATCGGGCGGCGGCGGCGCAGCGGCGCTGGGCCGCCGATTTCCTGACGCGTCGCGCCGACGTGCAGCTCGTCATCATGGCGCACACGCATCGGCCGGTCGTGGACCGCTTGCCGGACGGACGTGCCTACCTGAATCCGGGAGCGTTTCTGGACGGCGGGCGTTATGCGATCATCACGCCCGACGGTGTGGAGCTGCAGCAGTTCACAACGGGGCGACTTCCACGTGCTTGAGCTTCTCGCCTAAGAACACCGCACCCACTTTGCGAAAGTGCGGCTCGTCGTCCGATACCACAAAGCGGTGATCATGCGTTCCGCCGTTCGATAACAGATCCAGCCGCTCGAGCTCCCGCGCGACGGCCGTCGCCGTCTCTTCCGCCGAGTCGACCAGCTTCACTTCCGGTCCCATGACGCGGGCGAGCAGCGGCTTGAGCAACGGATAATGCGTGCAGCCCAGCACGAGGACGTCCACCTTCGCCCGCTTCAGCGGCTCGAGGTACTCGCGCGCGATCAGCTCGGCGGCGGGATGCTCGAACCATCCTTCCTCAACGAGCGGCACGAAGAGTGGACAGGCCTGGCTGTGGACCCGCGCGTCGGCGCGCAGCGCCTTGATCGCGCGCTCGTACGCGCCGCTCGCGATCGTCCCCGCGGTGCCGATTACACCGATCGTCCCCGTCCTCGTCGCCGCGACCGCCGCGCGGGCACCTGGCTCGATCACGCCGACGACCGGTACCGAGGAGCGCTCTTTCAAGTAGGTGAGCGCGTGCGCGGTGCTCGTGTTACAGGCGACGACCACGGCCTTCACGCCGCGTTGCAGCAGATACGCGAGGATCTCACCACTATAGCGTCGCACCGTGTCGGGGGATTTAGGTCCGTACGGAACGCGGGCGGTGTCCCCGAAATAAATCACCGACTCCTGCGGCAGCCGCTCGAACAGCGCGCGCGCCACCGTCAGTCCGCCGATCCCCGAATCGAACACACCGAGCGGGGCCTTATTCATGGAACGGAATGCTGATGCCGATGCCGCCTGGAAACGCGCGGACCTTGAGATCGGGTGGGAAGTCGTGCAGATGCGCGGAGACGTAGGCCTCCGCGCCCGAGAAGAAATGATTGAAGACCCAGAGCACCAGCCAATCCTGCACTTCCTGCCGCTTGTGCCGGAGATTCGCGGAGTGAATCGCCTTGAAGTAGTTCGCCTCCTGCTGCGCCTTCATCGTCATCATGATCGTCACGCCTTCCCACGCGACGAATGTCGCGCCGGTGACGGGCCTGTCGGTGGCGACCTGGCCCCAGCCCGGAAGCACGAAGGACCGCAGGAAGGCTCCCATCGGGCGCACGCCGTGGTGCACGGTATCTGCAGGGAGGACGAGGTGGCTCGTATCTCGGGTGCTGGTGGTATCCTGTGCAGAAAGATGGAACGATGGAATGATGGAAAGAAAAGCCGCCAGGGCGACCACATTCCATCGTTCCCTCATTCCATCGTTCTTCATCGTGCCACCAAGACGTTCAGTCTGCCCCGCTCCAGCTCCACCGTGCATTCGTTGACTCCCGGTTCGCGCAGCTCCCCATCGACGTGCACCACCAGCGGCTCCTCCGGCGAACGGATCACGAGCTTTGCGGTCTTGATGAGCGCCACCTCGCGCATGGTGACGTGTGTGCCACGCATGACGCGTGGAATAGCCATGAGAAACCGCGGCAGCGACACGCGCCGGATCAAACAGACATCCAGCTTGCCGTCCGCGGGATCGGCGTCGGGTGCGAAGCGGTAGCTGCCGCCGGCCGTCGTGCCGTTGCACACCTCGACCATCATCATGTACCCCCGCTCCCGAAATCCGGGCGCCACGACGTCGAAGACGGGCGGCTCGAACTTGAAGAACGTCTTCACGATCGGCACGAGATACGAGAGAAAGCCGCGCAGGTGGTGCATGGCGTTCCGCGTCTTGACCACGGCGGGCCCGAACCCGAAGCCGACGCTGTTCACGAACCACTCGTCGAACACCCGGCCCGCGTCGAAGCGGCGGGAGTGGGCGGTTACGAGCCGCGCCACGGCGCGCGCCGGATTGTAGCCAAAGAGGCCGACCATCTTGGCAAAGTCGTTGCCCGAGCCGACCGGGACGACGCCGAGCGCGGTGTCGGTCTTGGTGCGCAGCAGCCCGTTCGCCACTTCGTGAACGGTGCCGTCCCCGCCCACCGCGACCACGTATTTGGCGCCCTGCCGCACCGCCTCGCTCGCCAGCTCTTGACCGTGACCGGGGCCTTCGGTGCGGGTGACATCCACCGCCCACCCCTGCGCGCGGAACGCGCGCGCGACCACTGACTCGGCGCGTCGTGCGGCGCCTCGTCCCGCGGCGGGATTAAGGATGACGTAGGCATGAAGCACGCGGCAGACAAGATACAATCTCGTCTGCCGCGGAAGGACCTGCCGAGCTGCAAGCGTGAAGGCTATTGGATCAGATAGTGCTCTTCCCAGTCGATGGCGAATTCGACGCTGCAGCGGCCGCACATCATGCGGGTGGGCCGGCCACGCAGCGGGACGCGATCGCGGCACGAGGGGCAGACGGCATAGTGCTCACCAATGTCCAGGGAACGCGGCACGTTCCGGGGACGCGGCACGACGGTCCACTTACGAGGCGGCGAAGTCGACATCTGAAGGAAGGCACGGACGACCGCGACGGGTGTCCCTTTCACGTCGACCACGGCGGCAAGGCCTTGAGCCTTGATGAGCCGGTACCAGGCGCCGCGACGCAAGTTGCAGTTCACATCGGCTTGCAAACGAGCCCACACCATCATTCACACTCGGGCGACGAGGGGACGACAAGAGTAATCAGCACCAACCGACTTGGAAGTGACGGCTGTCACCCGGCGTGTTTGACACCGTTCACTTCTTCCCAATTGATCTCGAACTCCTGCCGGCACCGCGCACACTCCAGTGTGCGCACCGTTGTTTTCTTCGGCAGCGGCGCCCGCGCACGACAGTTCGGACAAACGCCGTACGTTCCCCGAAGATGCGGCGGCGCCTTGCGGTTGTCCGCCGAGCCTTGGACGACGCTCCAGGTTTGCGGAGGCCGTTGCTGGATCTCGAGCCAGGCTCGGAGCACGCCGACTTTACGGTGATTGATTTCGATAACTGCCTGAAGATCCGTCAGTTGGATGACGCGGTACCATGCGCCGCGGCGCATCTTGAGGGGGACATCAGCCTGCAGGCGGGCAAATAACAGCGCCATCACGGCTCCTGGTTACGGGAGACGAGAATGGGCGCAGGACCAATATAGTGATCAGCGCAACCGGTGCTACATCAGGAATTCTCCCAGCCGATGTCGAAAAAACCATTGCATTTGGGACACCGCATGCTGGTCGCGCGGTCTTCGAGGCGGGCCCGCTCGCGACAATTGGGACAGACGCCATACCGGGCACCCCAGGTGAGCGGGAGCCGCGCGGAGCGCGCCGGTCGCGGCACAACCGTCCAGCGGGTGGGCGGCGTCGGCAGGATCTCTAGTGTAGGGCGCGGGAACGCCTTCAGCGTGCCGTTGATATCGAGTACGGCCTCAACGGACGTGAGCCGGATCACACGATACCACGCGCCGCGGCGCAGGTGGCCAGCTTCTGAAGGGCGCAGCCGAGCCCATTGCCCCATAGCCATGGGTCCTCCGAGGCTCTTTCGTCAGGGTCCAGGAACTATCCGATACACAGCCCCATTCAACGTTACGATGTATAACTCTCCCTTCGCGTCCTGTCCAAACGAGCTGACATTCGCTGAGGGCTGTAACGACGGCCACGTTTGCGTGTTGGTCGCGGCACCGCCTGAGAACTGGAAGCTCCTCACGAAGCCTGCGCAGTAATCGCTGTAGAGGTATTGCCCCACGAGCACGGCGATCTTGGTGCCGCGATACACATAGCCACCGGTCACCGAACACGCACCGCCCGCATGCGAGTACTCGATCACCGGCAAAGTCTTTCCGGCCTGGTTGCATGTGGTCGCGTTGTAGCAGTGCAGCCCTTCCATCACGTTCCACCCGAAGTTCAAGCCCTTCCCGCGAAGATCCGCCGTGGATGAAACGTCCACTTCTTCGTAGAGATTCTGGCCGACGTCGCCGAGATAGAGATCGCCGGTCTCGCGATCGAAGGAGTAGCGCCACGGATTGCGGAGGCCGTACGACCAGACCTCCGGTGCGCCCGCTGTACCGCTGGCGAACGGATTATCAGGCGGAATGGCATAGCCGTTCGCGCCATCCACATCCAGCCGCAACAGTTTCCCAAGCAGGGCATGCGTGTTCTGCCCATTCCCGTTCGGATCACCACCGCCCCCGCCATCGCCGGTCCCCGCATACAGCTTGCCGTCAGGACCGAACTGCAGCTGTCCGCCGTTGTGATTGCTCTGCCCTGGATGCGGCACCTTCAGGACTGTATCCGCGCTCGCCTCGTTGGCGGTCTCGGCTGTCGCGGCGTTGTAGCGAACGATGCGGATGTCGCCGGCCGGATTCGTGAAATAGACGTAGAAGCGGCCGTTGGTCACATAGTCAGGATGAAATGCGACGCTGAGCAGTCCCCGCTCACCGCCTGACGAAATCTTCGCCGACACATCGAGGAACGGCGCCGCGAGCAACGTGTCGTGCCGCAGCACGCGGATGCGTCCCCCCTGCTCCACGACAAACAGGCGCGCGGTGTCGCCCGGCGGCGACGTGAGATACACCGGGCTCGCAAACGTCCCCAATGACTGCAGCGCGGGCCCCGGAGGAGGAGGCGGTGGCGGCGGCGGTGGATTCACCGTGCCAGTGCAGGCCGCGATCACCGCGATGACGAACAGGAATCGAAGCATCGATGCGATACACCGGGAATGGCGCGGGTGTTGCAATCGCAATCACGGCGGTGGCGGGAGCGTGTAGGAATCGAACCTACCGAGGCCCGTTAGAGCCCCAAACAGTTTTGAAGACTGGTCAGGCCACCAGACCCAATCCGCTCCCGCGATTGCCGCGTGCTACGGCATGACCGCGATGACATCGATCTCGACGCGTGCCGCCTTGGGAAGACCGGCCGCCTGCACCGTGGAGCGTGCCGGCTTGTGCGCGCCGAAATGCTTCGCGTACACCTCATTCATTTGCGCGAAATCGGCCATGTCCGCCAGATACACCGTCGTCTTGACCACCTGCGCGAGCGACGTTCCAGCCGCCGACAGCACCGCCTTGAGATTCGCGAAGACCTGCTCCGTCTGCTCCGCCGTCGTGCGGCCCACGAGATCGCCGCTCTTGGGGTCGAGCGCGACCTGGCCGGCGGTGAATACCAAGCGCTCGGTCGCGATCGCCTGGCTGTAGGGGCCAATCGCTTTGGGGGCGGCGTCGGTCGCAATGATACGCATCAGAACAGTCCCTCGATCGTGCCGTCGGGAAGTAGCCGAATCCGTTCGGCTGCCGGATTCTTGCCAAGTCCCGGCATCGTCAGGATGTCACCCGCGAGGGCCACGACGAAGCCGGCGCCGGCGGATGGGAGAATGTCGCGCACATGCAGCGTGAACCCCGCGGGGGCGCCGAGCTGCGTAGGATCGTCGGAGAATGAGTACTGCGTCTTCGCCATACAGACGGGCGTCTCGCCCAGGCCGAGCTTGGGGAGAAGCTCGAGCGCGCGGTCCGCCGCCGGCGCGAAGGAGACACCACCGGCGCCGTAAATCTCGCGCGCAATCGTTTCGATCTTCTCGCGGATCGGGCGGCGCTCATCGTACAGCGGCTTGAACGCGGTTTTGCTCGTCTTGAGGAGACCGAGCAACGACTCCGCGACCGCGGCGCCGCCTTCCCCGCCCTTTTCCCACACGTCGCAGCGGACCACCTCGACACCTTCCGCCGCGCCGACCGCGCGGACGACGTCGACCTCTTCATCTGCATCGGTGATGAAACGGTTGAGCGCGACCATCGCGGGGACGCCGAACTTCTTCACGTTGCGGATGTGACGACGGAGATTCTCGGAGCCCCGCTGCACGGCGGCGGGGTCAGCCGTCGCCAGCCGGTCCTTCTTCACGCCGCCGTGCATCTTGAGCGCCCGCACCGTGGCGACGATGATCGCCGCCTCCGGCCTGAGTCCCGCCAACCGGCATTTGATGTCGAAAAACTTTTCGGCGCCCAAATCGGCGCCGAAACCTGCTTCCGTCAGCACGATGTCCGAAAGCGCGAGTCCCAGCTTCGTCGCGGCGACCGAATTGCAGCCGTGGGCGATGTTGCCGAACGGGCCGCAATGAATGAGCGCCGGGCCGCCCTCGAGCGTCTGCACGAGATTCGGATTGATCGCATCCTTGAGGAGCAGCGTCATGGCGCCTTGCGCCTTGAGATCGCTGGCGCGCGCGGCAGTCTTGTCCGGGCGCAGGCCGACGATGATGCGCGCGATGCGTTCTTCGAGATCTTCGATTCCCGTAGCCAGCGCGAGAATCGCCATGATCTCCGAGCCAGGAATGATCACGAAGCGCTCTTCGCGCATCGGCCCGCCGGACAGGCCTCCCAGCCCCACGATGATGTTGCGCAACGCCCGGTCGTTCATGTCGATCGTGCGCGGCCAGATGATGCGCCGTACATCCAAGCCCAGGGCGTTGCCGTGATGGAGATGCGCATCGAGCATCGCGGACAGCAGGTTGTGCGCGCTCGCGATCGCGTGGAAATCGCCGGTGAAATGCAGGTTGATGTCTTCCATCGGCACGACTTGCGCATAGCCGCCGCCGGCCGCGCCGCCCTTCACGCCGAACACGGGACCGAGCGACGGCTCGCGCATGGCCAGGATGGCGTTCTTGCCGAGCCGCCGCAGCGCCTGGGTGACGCCCACGGTGACCGTGGACTTGCCTTCGCCTGCCGGGGTCGGATTGATCCCGGTGACGAGCACGAGCCGGCCCTTGGGGGGGCGCTGCTGCAGCGCGCGCAGCGAAATCTTCGCCTTGTACTTCCCGTACAGCTCGAGCTCGTCGTCCGACAAGCCCAGCTCGGCCGCGACATCGCGAATGGGCCGGAGTTTCGCGGCCTGAGCGATGGCGATGTCGCTGGGGACTTTGGTGGCCGTGGCGATCATAGGGAAGAATCGATCCGTGCACCGAAACAGCGCCGGGCGTTTTCGGTGGTGCGCCGCGTCAGGTCCTCGAACCGCTCGCCGCGCAACGCTGCCGCCCGCTCGGCCACGTCGCGCACGAAGCCAGGCTCGTTGCGTTTGCCGCGATGCGGCACGGGCGCGAGATAGGGCGCGTCCGTCTCGACCAAAAGACGGTCGGACGGGCAGACGGCCAGACGGCCGGTGAGGGGCCAGTTTTTGAAGGTGATCATTCCACTGAACGAGAAATATGCGTTGATCGCCATCCCGGCATCCCACACCGCGTCGCCGGACGAGAAGCTGTGGAGGACCACGACGGGCGGCCGCGGACCGAGCGCGCGTAACATTGCAGACATATCGTCGTCGGCGTCGCGCGCGTGGACAATCACCGGCTTGCCGAGCTCCTGACCAAGCTGCAGATGCTCCTCGAACGCGCGACGCTGCGTCTCGCGCGGCGAGTGCGTGTAGTGGTAGTCGAGCCCCGTTTCACCCACGGCCACGACTTCGGGTGAGCCCAGCAGCTCGCGGACCCGTTCCCGCACCTCATCCGACCAGCTGCTCGCTTCGTGCGGATGGACGCCTGCCGTCGCGGAGCATCCCGCGGCGCCGCGCGTGAGCGCGACCGCGCGCTCGCTGCCGGCCAGCGACTCCCCGATCACCACGACGTGGCCGATCCCCGCGGCTTTGGCGCGGGCCAGCACGGTGTCGCGATCGGCGTCGAACGCGGCATCGCCGAGATGGCAGTGCGTGTCGACTAGCGTGCGGGCTGCGGGGCTCGGGGGGGGGACGCCGGGGATGACGGTGGCGTCGCTGGCACCGACGGGGGGGGGGTCGCCGGTGCCCGCGAGCCGAACGTCCGCGCGCCGCGCGCATCCTCACCCGGCCAGCGCTTCTCGATCCAGAGCAGCACGGGCGCGGCGATATAAATAGAAGAGAACGTGCCCGTGAAGATTCCGAACGACATGACCCAGGCGAACGGCCGGATCACCTCGCCGCCGAGGAGCAGCAGCGAGAGCGTCGTCGCGATCGTCGTGCCGTGCGTCAGCACCGACCGCGGCAGGGTTTCGTTGATCGACAGGTTGAGGATCTCGTACAAATTCTGGCGCCGGTACTTGCGTAGGTTCTCGCGCACGCGGTCGAAAATGATGATCGTGTCGTTCAGCGAGTAGCCCACGACGGTGAGCACCGCGCCGACGACGACGAGACTGACCTCGAGATGCATTACGCTGATGAACGCGATCGTCGCGACGATGTCGTGGGCCGTCGCGATGACGGCGGCCAGACCGAACCGCCACTCGAAGCGGACGGCCAAATAGATGAGGGTCACGAGGAAGCTGAACAGGATTGCGAGGAGCGCCTTCCCCTGCAGCTCGCGGCCCACTTTGGGGCCCACCGCTTCCCGCCGTTCGATCCGATACTGGCCCGCGCCGACGCTCTGGTCGAACGCCCGGGCCACGGCGTCGGCGACGGCCTGCGTGCCGGCCTCTCCCTCCGCGCTC
>QHUF01000041.1 GCA_003221075.1 Gemmatimonadota bacterium | reverse complement strand
CGCACGGTGGTGTGTCTCGCGTTCGGGGGCGTTTGGGGTGCTGACCCCTGCTGTTGCGAACTGCCACCACGCAGCTCGACCCAGCGCGCGCGGATCCACGCGCGCACCGGCGGGGCCGCGGCGGCAATCGTGGCCACGACGAGCAGGATTGCGGCGGCCGCCGCGCTGAGCGGGATGCGGCTTCTCCTCGAGCGCCGCAACACCACTGGATACACGAAGCGGCGGGGCGAAACATCCGCGGCGGTGAACGCCGCCGACACCGAGGCGCTGAGCCGGCGCAATTCGGCGAGGCGCGTTGCGCAGGCCGGGCAGTCGACGGTGTGCATCTCGATGCCCGTCCGTTCCTGAGCACTCGCTTCGCCATCTATGAAGCGGATGATCGCGCCGTCTTCCAAATGATCGGTCACTCTGCCTCGCCTGTGCGGTCCAACTGCTCGGCCAGCTTTGCGAGCGCGCGCGCGATCAGCGTTCCCACCGACCCCGTCGTCGCCCCGATCGCCGCCGCGATCTCGCGATGCTTGAATCCTTCCTCTCTCATCAACAGCAGCACCCGCTCCTTTTCTGACAGCGTCGCCAGCGCGCTGCGCACGCGCGCACGCGCTTCGGCGCGTTCGACGGTGTCAATCACCTCGGGTGGGTCCGCGAGCACGTCCGCGTTGCCCATGAGCAAGCGACGGCGTCGCGCCGACAGCTTGTAATCATCACGGGCGAGATTCGTCGCGACCGTGAAGAGCCACGCCCGGATGCCGGCCGAGTCGGACGGCGGCCGGTGCACGAGACGGATGTACGTCTCCTGCACGATGTCCTCTGCCAGGTCCCGGTCCCCCGTGAAGCGCGCGATGTAGCGGTACAGCGCTGCGTAGTGGGTCGTGAACAGGGTGCTGGGATCGAGAGGATCAGAAGGCGACGCGCACCCCCAGCGAGGGAAGCAGCGGCAGGCCGTGGTCGAACAAATCGCAGACGTCCGGCCGGGGCACTCGCACGTCTCGCCCGGGAGGCAACGTGCATGGGAACGTGGAGCCGACGTACGTGCTGGAGTTCCGCCAGTTGAAGACGTTGTGGAGCTGCAGCGCCACTCCGAGCTCCCAGCCCTGACGCACCAACGTCCAGTCGGCGAGCAGATCCACGCTCGCGTGCGCCGGTGCACGCACCGCGTTCGGCTCCTCTACCATGTTGGGCACACTGCCGCGCGCGAGACATCCAGGAACCAGGGTGTCGCACCCCAGGGACATAGTCATCAAGAAGAAGCGCGTGAACGGCGAGCCGCTCACGGCGGTCACAGCGCCGCCGATGTTCAGACCGCGCGCGGCGCGGATCATCGCCGTCGCGTCCAGCGTTTGGCGCCGTTCGGAGGCGCCCGGGTAGCGGAACCCGGCGGCGGTGGTCGTGGTCCAGAGACGACTGTAGCTGAGTGCGAACGTTCCGCTCGCCGCCAGCCGTCGCAACGACAGGTCGACTCCGCGCGCCTGCTGAGTGGCCGGCACGAACGGCGGCCGTGGCACCAACAGTGAGCCCGGCGTCGGATCCGGTTCGGTCACTCCGCTGGCGTGTCGGTGGTAGGCAGTGATCGTGCCGAGCCAACCGCGGCTGATCCAGTACTCCGCGCCGGCCGTGACGACATCCGATCGCACGGCGGGCACGCTGTCGCCGGCGAGCAGCCACACGTCGCTCAGGTGCAGGTCGGGCCCAATGCGCGGACCGGTAGGGGCGAGCGTCTGGAGGTACTGAAACGAGCGACCCCACCCGCCGGTGATGCTCAAGCTGCGAGGCACGAGCTGATACCGGACCATGACGCGCGGCGCGAGCCGCGCGCTGCCCGCGTTGCGCAACTTGCGTCCGAACTCGGCCCGCAGGCCAAGTTGGACGGCGATGCGCTCGGCCGGTGTCCAACGCCCTTCGCTCCACAGCGCGAGCTGGCTGAGGCTGCCGGAGAGAAGGAACGCGTTGGGAGCGATCGCGACGCTGTCGGTGCCGACGAACTGGCTGCCGATCGCCGCCGTGCGTGCGTAGGGCGTCGGTGGGCCGCCGGCGTACGTCATGCTCTGGCGCATGAACTCGTATCCGGTACGCCAGGCAAAGCGGCCCGGGGCCAACGGCGCGAGCTCCCCACCAGCCGCCACGTAACGGATGGTGTTGTCGAGCGGCTCGTGCGACGGGGGTGGGTCGTTGACATACGGTCCGGTGTCAGGCAATAAGCGGAGCCGAACCGTGAACTCGCTGATTCCGACCGAGTGGCGCAGCGACATCGCACCGAGGCGTTGCACCAGCGACACGCGCCCCAAACCCGATCCCCAATGGCCGCGGTTCCGGATCAAGAGATCGGACACGCCGCCGCGTACGTCATCACGCTCGAAGACGCCGCTCGCCTCGACGAACGTGGACGCGCCGAGGGCGTGGTCGAGCCGCATCGTCAGATCCTGAAATGCGTACCGCCACGCGCTCGCGACGAGATCGATGTACGAGCGCCGTGCGGCGAGCATGACGCCGGAGCGGCCGCCCGCAAACCGTCGCGCAACGGTCGCGCGGGCGCTGATCACGGAGACTTCGGCCGCTCCGTTCCAGGCGGTATCGGCGGCGGCGCGCGACGAGAGCTCGAGCGCGGCCGCAGCGCCCTCGCCGAGTGCCGCCGAGCGGACGCCGGGGTGAAAGTAGGCTGCGCCGATCGCCTCGGGCTGAACGGCGGAGATGGCCCCGGCCGCGTGCACCGGATTGAAGAGTGGCAGCCCGTCGAAGTACACCCGCGTATCGCTCCAGCGCGCGCCCCGCGTCCAGAGCTGCGCTGTAAAGTCATCGCGGGTCGTGACGCCCGGGAATCGCTGGAGGGCGCGCAGGACATCCGGCTCACCGACGGTCTGGGCCTCGAGCAGGTCG
>QHUF01000040.1 GCA_003221075.1 Gemmatimonadota bacterium | reverse complement strand
ATTGGGAGCGATCGCAATGTCAGTCAGGAAGACCGCACCCAGGCTGTCGAGCTTCACGCTATCGATCGGAACACCAGTGCGGGCGTTGAACGCGCGCAGCGCGTCGATGTCTACCACCCACAGCGTGTCGCCCAGCACAGCCAGGCCCTTGGGGGCATTGAGCGTGACGCCGCCGCGGCCCCCTTCGATGAACTTGAGGACCTCGATGGCTCCGTCCGGCCGCACACGCGTAATGAAGCCGTTGTTGTCCTTGGTGAGCGGGCCGCCGTTGATGTTCGATACGAAGTAGATGTCCTGCGCCGAGTCGTCCAGCACCGATTCGGGCATGAGGAAGCCAACGACCGTTCCCACCTTCGTCGCCCGCGAACCACCCGTCGGCGAAACCTGGGGCTGAGCCGGCGCGACCGTATCCACATCTTGCGACGCCTGCGGAGGGGGCGGCGGCGTCCGTCGCCGGTCCACGGGCTCACACGCCGCGAGTGCTGCGAGGGTGATGCAGAGGGCGGTCACTCTCATCACGGCTTTCCTCCTCGGCCAGGGAATTGATGCGCCAAAACGTACCCGCGAACCTCCCAAGGCTCGCACGAGACTGCCGTTCAAGGTAGGGGTGGGTGTCGGGGCGCCCGCGCCCGACCTCTCACTCTGTGATGGGCTGCACAAGACTTTCGGTCGCTTTTACTGCAGCTCCTCGGCCAATGTTTGAATGTGGTGCAACACCCGCGCATGGATCGCCGTGACGATCGCCCGCGCGGGCACTGTCCAATAGACCTGCGGGAACATGTCGACCACGTAGTCGGTCCGGCCTTCGAGTCGCGTCCGGCCTCCGGGAAGGGGTGTCAGCCTGAATTCGCCGTGCGTCGCCCGGAAGTAGCCGTCGAGGTGGGGCGGATGAATCTCGCCGTAGGGGCTCAGCTCGGTCATCGGCGGTGCCTGGGCCGTGATGTCGAACGCAAGCAGCTGGTTTTCTTCCCACGCCGTGATCGGCTCCACGAAGCTGCCGGTGGTGAAGTCGCAGTAGCGGATCGCGCCGACGCCGCGCCCATCGATCCGGGCGCGCAGCGGCGCCGCAACCCCGGCGCGGAAGAGCCGCTCTGTCGGCGGCGCCAGATCCGGGAAACTGACAACGTGCCGCCAGACGACGTCCGGCGGGGCCGCGATCTCAACCACCGTGACGACTTCGTGGACGGGCGGCGCCGGCCGGGGCTCGACGCCCACGAATACGGGCACGACCAGCGCCATCCCGCCGCCCATCGCCGCATGCACGCCGCGGCGCGCCACGATCCTTCCCAACACCGCTCCCGGGAACGCGATCGCCAAGGCGATCGGCAGCGCCATGAGGGTGCAGATGCTTCCCTCGAGTGCGAACAGGATGAGCGCCCCGGCGGAAATCGACACGCTCGCCAGCGCGAGCATGAGGGACTGGCCCGCCGGCCGTTCGTGCCCGTGGTTGTAGATGTACGAGCTGATGTACCCGATCGTAAACGGCACGCCCAGGAATAGACCAGTGGAGTAGCTCCGGCGGAGGTAAACGCCCACGCCCACCGTGAGGAGTGTGATTCCCAACGACGCGGCGACCCCCAGCATCGCGCTCTTCAGCCGATCATCGACCACCGGCGGTGGTGGCTCGACCGGCCATTCGACCGTCGACTTGGACGGCAGCAACGACAACCATCCCATGAGGACGAAATTCATCGCCGGTACAAAGAAGAGCAGTGCGATCCACGGAGTGACGCCCGCGTCTGCCGCGCGGCGCATCGACATACTGACACCGATCCATAGAAACGGCAGCGCAATCGCGACGAGCAAGGGAATGAGCCACTGAGCGTCGCGCAGCAGCTCGGTGCGCGTGCTCAACAGCGGCGACAGATAGTTCAGCGGGGTCCAGACGCGGCCGGCGAAGCGCCAGATGATCAGCGCATCGATGCCGTACTTCAGCGCCATGAGACCGACGCCGTGCCGGAAGTACGTGCCGCGATCGACGGGATCGCGGAACCCGAACCACAAGCGGACCCAGCGGTCGAGCATCGTGGGACCTAGGCTTTCGCTTCCTCCAGCTCCTTCTTCCGCGCCTCGGTCACCTTTGCGGCGATTTCGGACGGCGCGTCCTGGTACACATGGAACTTCATTCGATACGTCCCGCGCCCGTGAGTGATCGAATGCAGCGTCGTGGCGTACCGGTCGAGCTCGGCCTCGGGAACGAGCGCCTTCACCTTCGTGAGTCGTCCATCCTTCTCCGTGCCGACGATGTGCCCGCGACGCGAGGAGAGATCGCCCATCACGGCGCCCTGATACTCGTCCGGCGTCCACACCTCGACATCCATGATCGGCTCGAGCAGCACGGGCCGCGCTCCCGGGCTCACGTTTCGGAACGCCAGAATGCCGGCCATTTTGAACGACATTTCGTTCGAGTCCACGTCGTGGTAGGAACCGTCGTATAGCTCGAACTTGAAGTCCACGACCGGATAGCCGGCGATCGGCCCCTTGTGCGCCGCCTCGAGCACGCCGCGCTCGACGGCCGGGATGTACTGGCGCGGGATCACGCCGCCCACGATCTCATCGACAAACTGCACGCCCGAGCCACGCGGCAGCGGCGCGATCCGAATCCAGCAATCACCGTACTGCCCACGGCCGCCGGTCTGCTTCTTGTGCTTCCCCTGTCCCTCCGATTTTCCGCGGAACGTTTCGCGGTAGGCGACTTTGGGTTTGGCGGTCTGCGCGTGGACGCCGAACTTCCGCGCCAATCGCCCGACGACGATCTCGAGATGCCGCTCACCGAGTCCCCGGATGAGGGTCTGGGCCAGCTCGCTGTTGTACTCGTGATGGAACGTGGGATCCTCTTCGTGCAGCTTATGCAGCCCGGTCGACAGCTTGTCTTCCTCCCCGCGCTGCTTCACCTCGACGGCGACGGTGATCACCGGCTCGGGGAAGGGGATCTTTGACAGCACGAGCCCCATGTCCTTGGTCGACAGCGTGTCGTTGGTGTGCGTATCGCGCAGCTTCGCCACCACCCCGATGTCGCCCGCGTGCAGCTCCGGAATCTCGATCCGATCTTTTCCGAGACCGACGCAAAGATGGTTCAGCTTTTCCGACGCCTCGCGCGGCGCGTTCCACACGTCCTGCCCGTTCTTGACGCGGCCCGAGAAGATGCGAAACAGCGTGACGTCGCCGACGTGCGGCTCCGAGACGGTCTTGAAGACCTGCGCCGCCAGGGGTCCTGTGTCGTCGGGCTTGAGGGTGAGCCGTTCCGCGGTGCCCCATCGCTGCGCCTCGACCGGCGGACGCTCATGCGGCGCCGGACACAATTCGACGAGCTTGTTGAGCAGCGCGCGCGTGCCGTACGTCAGCTCGGCGGCGCCGCAGAACAGCGGGAACAGCTCCCCCTTCGCCATGCCGGCTTTCATCGCGGCGATCGCTTCGTCGCGGCCGATCTCCTCCCCGCCGAGGTAGCGCTCGAGCAGCGTGTCGTCGGTCGCGGCGATGCTCTCGATCAATTCCTGGGAATACTTCTCGAAGCGGTCCTTGTACTCATCGGGAACGTCGACCTCGTCGTACTCACCCGCCTTGGTCCCCTTCTTGTAGAGGTGCGCCTTCTTCGAGAAGAGATTGATGATCCCGTGGAACTCCAATCCTTCGCCGACCGGGATTTCCACCGGGATCACCTTGGGCGTCAGCTGCGCTTTGATCTGATTGTAGACGCGCTCGAAGTTGGCGTGCTCTTTGTCCATCAGCGACACGAAGAACAGTCGGGGTAGCGCGCGGCCCTCGCAGTAGTCCCACACCTTTTCGGTCCCGACTTCCACGCCGGCGGTCGCGGACAAGACGACGACGGCGGAGTCCGCGGCGTACACGCCCGCGAGGGCGTCGCCGGTGAAGTCCAGGTATCCAGGGGTGTCGATCAGATTGACCTTCGTGTCCATCCACTCGGCGACGGCCAAGGCGAGATTGATCGAGTACTTGCGTTCGATTTCGTCGGCGGTGTAATCGGTGAGGGCGGTGCCATCCTTTACAGATCCGTGCCGTTTGC
>QHUF01000039.1 GCA_003221075.1 Gemmatimonadota bacterium | reverse complement strand
GCGGCGCGCGAAGTGGCACGCCAGCTCCGGCTGCGCGACATCGGCGGGATCATCGTCGTCGATTTCATCGACATGGAGACGCGCTCCAACCGCGACAAGGTGCTTCAGGAGTTGCGCACGCACCTCAGCCGCGACCGGGCACGTACCCGCGCCTTCGCGGTGTCCGAGTTGGGCCTGATCGAGATGACCCGGCAGCGGGTTCGCCCTTCGCTGTGGCAGTCGATGACGACGGAATGCCCGACTTGTACGGGAACGGGCCGTGTCTTCCGCCCGGAGGTGGTGGTGCGGCGGATGGAGCGGTCCCTCAAGCGCGCCGGTGCCGACCACAAGGAGCGCCAGCTCTCGGTGCGGCTGCATCCCGAGGTCGCGCTGTATCTCGTGGAGCAGGAGCCTAACTTCCTGCGGCAGCTCGAGAAGCAAACGGGGCTCGAGCTCGAGGTGCGTGACGACCCAATGATGCGGCTGGATGAATTCAGGATGATGGCTCGGCCCGCGGGTCGTGATGTGACCGAGCAGTACGCTGTGGCGTGATGGTAGGGGCGCAGCATGCTGCGCCCCTACATCCACGACCTTGACCAACCGATTGTCATTGTTTAGGTTCCGCGCCCTATGAGTTACGCGATTTTCACAACCGGTGGCCGTCAGTTCCGCGCCGAGCCGGGCGTCACCATCAAGGTCCCGCTGCTCGATGCGAAGCCGGGGGACGAAGTCTCGTTCGACCATGTGCTCATCGCGAGCGACGGGAAGGACGTGCAGAGCGGCAAGCCACACATCAAGGGTGCCAAGGTGACTGCCGAGGTCGTGCGGCACGGCAAGGACAAGAAGGTCCGGATCTTCCGGTTCGCGCGCCGCACCGGTTACCGCCGGCACGCCGGGCACCGGCAGGATTTCACCGAGATCAAGATCGCCGACGTGAAGGTCGGCTGAGGATAGCATGGCTCATAAGAAGGGCGTCGGCTCCTCGCGCAACGGGCGCGACTCCAATCCGAAATACCTCGGCGTGAAGCGCTTCGGCGGGGAATTCGTGCGGGCCGGTACGATCATCGTGATTCAGCGCGGCACCAAGTTCCACCCGGGAAAGAACGTCCGGCGGGCCGCCAACGACACGCTATTCACGACCATCGACGGGCACGTGAAATTCGAGCACAAGAACAAGCAGCGCTTTCAGGTGAGCGTGTATCCCGCGGCGGCTGCGAAGAACTAGGGCGGCAACAGAATCGGCGGCGATGAGGCGGCGAGGGGCGGCAAAAGCCGCTCCTTTTGTTTTTGCCGCCCTTCGCCGCCGCCTCTCCTCGCCGCCGCCGTTTTCGCCGCCCTAGTACTTCGGCGGCAGCGTCTTATACCTCTCCAGCAACTCCGTCTGCCTGCTCCTGAGCGGAATCTCGCGGCCACGGATGTAGACGTGCTCCACGCCCGTTGTGAATTCGAATGGATCCCCACTCCAGACGACGACGTTCGCAACCTTGCCAGCGTCAATTGACCCATACTGTCCGGCCACACCGAGGATTTCGGCGGGCGTCAGCGTGACCGCCCGCAATGCCTGCTCCCACGTCATCCCGCTCGCGACCGCATTGCCGGCCTGCTGACGCAGGTCGCGGGTGTTCTCCGTCGCGGTCTCCATGAGCGCGACCTTGACGCCACCGCGCCCGCGAGAATCAGCCGCAGCTTGTATTCGCGTCCGATGCGCAGCGCGGTTTCGATGTCACTCCGGCGATTCGCCACCACCAGCAGCGGCAGCTCTCCCCGCAGCACCGGCTGCAGCGCCTCGAGGTCCGCGGCGCTCGCGGAGAGCGGCTGAATCTGCGCCCGGCGATAGTCGGCACGCCGCGTCGCGTACTCGCGCGCGTCGTTCAGCACCTGGCGCAGCCGCTGGGCGACACCCGCCCGCGATCCACCGCCGGCTTCCTTCGCGCCCTCGCTGAGGTCGGCGACCATCGCCGCGGGGGACTTCACCCGCATCGCTTCAATCGTGGGCCCATCCAGATCGATCAACACCGCCTGGCCCCAGATCAGACTCCCGTTCGGGACCGCGAGCGTCGTGGTGACGCCTTCCATGCGGTTGACCGCAATCAACGTCGACGCCGGGTTGATCCCTTCCAGCACATTGAACGCGGCCGCGACCTCATTCCCTCGGAGCGTCGCTTCATTCGTGTTCTGCACGGCGCCGATTTCGCGCAGCCCCATCTGGCCCGCGCCGTCGATCAGGCCCGGCGTCACCCATTTGCCCGACGCATCGATACGCGTCGCACCGGCCGGCACCGCCACGTTGGCACCGACGGCCGCGATCTTCCCGTCGCGAATCAGGACCGTGGCGTTCTCGATTTTTGGCCCGGAGACCGGATACACCGTCCCACCGGTGATCGCGATCGTCTGGGCCAGCAGAAAGGCGATCATGGATGCTCTCCCTGACCCAGAGTGAAGTCCATCTTGGGTTGATGCGTCGGATCGTTCCGATCGTAGACCAGCCAGCCGTCGTTGTAGACCTGCAGCGCACGGGCATACACCGAGAGCGGATCGGCGGACCAGATGACGACGTCCGCCATTTTCCCGGGCTCGAGCGTGCCGACGAGCGAATCGAGGCCGAGCACCCAGGCGGGGTTCGCCGTGAACCACCGCACCGCCTGATCGCGCGTAATGGGAATCCCGGCGCGGCGGCCGTGGTACATCGCCTTCGCCGCTTCCTGATTGAGACGCTGAATCCCCGACGCATCGTCGGAGTGGATCACGACGCGGGCACCGGCTTGCTGCAGCAACGCCCCGTTCTCGTAAATCCCATCCATCGCCTCCTCCTTGAAGCCCCACCAGTCCGACCAGATCGAAGACGCCGTGCCCTCGCGCGCCAGCACGTCGGCGATCTTGTACGCCTCCACCGCGTGGTGGAAGGAGCGGATCTTGAAGCCGAACTCGTGCGCGAGGTCCAGCATCTGCATCATCTCGTCCGCGCGGTAGCAGTGGTTCTGCACGTAGATGTTGCCGCGCAGCACCTCGGCGAGAGACTCGTTGCGCAGATTGCGCTCCGGCGGATCACCCTGGTGATCCTTGTTCCACTTGTCCCACTTGCGACGATAGGCCTGCGCCGCGATGAACGCCTCGCGATAGCCGGCCATGTTGCCCATGCGCGTCGATGGTCCGCCGCGTTGGCCGTACACACGCTTGGGATTCTCACCACAGGCCATCTTCAGCCCGTAGTGCGCGCCGGGGAACTTCATCTCCTGCACCGACCGCGCGGGAACGAGCTTCAGCACCGCGCTGCGCCCGCCGATGAGATTCGCCGAACCGGGTAGTGCCTGGATCGTCGTCACGCCGCCCGCGATCGCGAGCGGGATCTGCGGATCCTGCGGCCAGAACGAATGCTCCGCCCAGACCTCGGCCGTGACCGGACGCGTGGCTTCGTTGCCGTCCGACTCTGCAAACGTGCCGGGAGCGGCATACACACCGATGTGCGAGTGCGTATCGATCACACCAGGCGTCACCCATTTGCCGGTGGCGTCGACAACCACGGCGTCACTCGGCGCCTGGACGCTCGTCCCGACCGAGACGATGCGGCCGTCTTTGAACAGAATCGAGCCGCCTTGAATCTCTTGTCCCGCCGCGGTCATGATGGTCGCGTTGCGGATCAGGACGGGAGGATTGGGGTGGCGCTGATACGTTGACGGGTACTGTGGTCCGATGCCGGCTGCAGTATCCGCCTGGGCGGGTGCTGCTCCTGGCGCGGGCGCTTGAGCCGGCCGCGCCCCTGCGGAAGCGCACCCCGCGGCGAGGAGGATCGCGAGCACCAATGCAGCCGACTGCCGCCCTGTCAGTTTGACCGCCGCTTTTTCAGTTTGAGCGCCCGACCGCCGCATTATCGGTTCCTCCTATTTCACGAGTTCAAACACCAACGGCATTCCCGTCGGCGCGATACGCGCAGCCCGCCGGGGCGCTTGCTGCGTTACGTGCCACACGACCGGCAACTGCATCCCGGACAGCTCGAGCCGGTAGGCCGGGAATGTCCCCGCCGGAACCACCACGTTCTCGATCGCGGTGACCTTCACGCTGACGACTTTGGTCGCGCCCTCGCCGGACGAAAACACGTTCAGGTTGAACGTCTTGCCTTGCTCGAGCGGCAGGGCGGGCAACAGGACGGCGAGCGCGTTGTCGTCGATCGTACCTGCGGGTACCGTCGTATCGACCGCGATCGTCTTCGGACCGCCGGGCTGCGGCGTCTGGCTCGTGCCTTTCACGCGCCCGCCCGCGTATGCAAGATGGATCTCCGTGTGCTGACCCTGTACCGCGCCGGTCTGATCGGTGCGACGCATTGACAGGTCGCTGTTCAGCACGACCGTCGACTGCTGCTGGACGAACGAGCCAATCACGGTCGATTCGGTATAGACGATCGAGTCACCATCCGTGACGACTTTCGCCGTCTGTCCGCCGAGAACGTTGCCCTGGACCAAAGCCTGGAAGCTGTCGCTGCGCGCCACGACCTGGCTGCGATCGAACGCGACTGGTCCGCCCGTCGGGTTCAGCTCGGCGGGGTCCATCGCGTTGCCTTCAATGTCGGCGAGCCGGACGGGCGCGATCGTCTGCAGCTTGTCATACAGAGCCTTGGCATCGCCGACCACGACGATGGTGAGTGCGTCGCGCTTGAACACGCGCTGGGCTGCGGCGCGCGCCCGCGCGCCACTCACCGCCGTAAGCCGCTCGCGGTAGCGCTGGATGTAATCGGGGCCGAGGCCGAGCAACCGCGCAGTCGTGACGACCTGCGCGATCTGCGCCGGCGTCTCGATCGTGAGCGGGAATGAGCCGACGAGGAATCCCTTCGCCGCCACCAGCTCGGTGTCCGGAATCGTCTCGGTGCGAACGCGGTCGATCTGATGCAGCAGCTCCGTGAGCGCGCTGTCGGTCACCTCGGTCCGCCCCTCGAACGTCGCCTGCCAGTAGCCGAGGCCGCGGCTGCGCCGAAGTGCGGCGTAGGACCCGTAGGTCCAGCTCTTCTGCTCGCGCAGGATCATGAACAACCGCGAATCGCTCCCACCGCCCAGCACGTGCGTGGCGATGCGCGCTGGATAATAGATGGTGTCGGTCGGCAGGAACGTGGTATTGCCGATTACGATGTTCGACTGCACGGAGCCCGGCCGGTTGACGAGCAGGATATCGGTACGGCGCTTGGCCGGGGCGGCGGGGAACGCCGGCGCCGGCGCCGCGGCACCGCGCCACGTGCCGAACGCCTGCGTCGCGAGCTCCCGGGCCCGCGGCAGGGTGATGTCTCCGGAGATCACCAGCAGCGAGCCTGCAGGACGAATGCGACGCCCTGCGAAGCCGGCGACGTCGTTCCGGGTGATCGCCCTGTATGCCGCGGCGCTGGTGTTTCGGCCGTACGGATTCCTGCCGTAGATCTCCTTCTGGAATGCGCGTCCGGCCACGTTGCCGGCCGAGGACAGCTCCACCTCGAGCGACGAG
>QHUF01000038.1 GCA_003221075.1 Gemmatimonadota bacterium | reverse complement strand
AAGGCGCGAATCTGCTCGGGCGTCCCACCGACATGTTCTGGCGTGAGCCCGAGTTCGATGAAGCCTGTGAAATCCCGGATGAGGAACATGACTCCATAGCCCACGAGCCCGATGCCAGCGAGTATCACGAGATTGGTGCCCAAGCGTGCCGAAGCGGGTGATGCGGGAGTGGTGGGTGACGCGTAAGCAGACATGGTAACGGTTCCTCTGTTGCGAGGTTCGGGAGTACCCGAGTTCGATCGACCTCTAAGGCATATTTACCTGATAGAACACGTCCGTGCGGATTTGCGAGGGATCGTTGTTCCATGCCTCTTGCCAATGACCGTAGATCTCCCACTGCGGACCAGTCAACCGTTGATTGTGTTTTGCGCACCATTCTTGAATCGCAGCGTGCGCAGCGCCAAGACCACCATAGGGCCCAAAATGCGTGGTGGATGCCGCAGAACCGCCTGGGGTGGCGGAACGGATGACCTCACCTTCCTCTGAAAAGGGCCCCTGCAGTTCGACGCCGGCCTCGAGGCGGATGCTCCCGTCCCAGTAGATCGCCACGTTGCGTCCGGCCTTCACGTTTTGGGCGCGCACGGCCTTCCAGGCGAGACCGCAGCATTCGGGCACAGCACGTGAAAGCTCGAACGATTTGACGAAGCGCCGCACGACAGCGACGGGAATGGCGGACACCGTGAGAAGTACAACGGGAGAAGACATCAGATTACACCGTTCCGATCTCACCTTGATTGGTTCTCGTCGAGACCGGCATCTAAGATGGCGCGCGCGCCAACGATATCGCCGGACAGGGCTGCAGCGCTCGCTCGAATGGCTGCATCGGCATCAGCGTTCCAGGTCGAGAGGATGCTGGCCTCGGCCAGCTCTCGAGCACGATGAATCGCTTCCCGGTACGCCGCGGCGAGCGCTGGCGGAATGGGAGGGCCTCGGCCTTCGAGCCGGGCAAGTTCGATACAGGCCGTCAAGAACAGGGGATTGTACCTTTGGCGCTTCAGATGATCTGCAGCGAACTGAACGAGGTGCGGCACCGCGGCGTAACTCGCCGTGTACGTGTCGCCCTGATGGCACAGAGCGCTCCAGAGATCGAACCATGCATCGCCGGGCTTGTGGCCGGGCCCGGTGTCGTCTCGGGCCCTCGAAAGGAGCGCTGGAATGTCCTCGGCCGGGCCGTATGCGTGTGTGAACGAGCTCCACCGAGAATCACTGAGTGCAAGCATTGCTCGTGTTAGGCCGCGGCCGCTGACGAAGCCAAAACCTGCAAGTACGCGCGCACAGCGTCGTATAGCCCGACCTCGAGCGCGTCGGACACCAACGCGTGGCCGATCGACACCTCCAGTATGCCAGGGATGCGACAGAATCGGCCAACATTCTGAAGGTTTAGATCGTGACCCGCGTTTACCCCTAGACCAGCCAACTGCGCAGCCTTAGCCGCCGCAGCAAATCTGCCAAGGACTGTCTCAAAGTCATTCCGCGCATAGGCGGCTGCATAGGGCTGCGTATACAGCTCGACTCGATCCGCCCCGAGTTCCCGGGCTTGCTCCCACTGATCGCTGTCCACATCCATGAAAACGCTCACGCGAGTACCGCGGTCGTGGAGCTCCGAGATTATCGGCTTCAGCCATGCGGCTTCCGCATCAAGATCCCATCCATGGTCCGAAGTAACAGCATCCGGGCCATCAGGGACGAGGGTGCACTGCACCGGCTGCGCCTTTCGCGCCAGCTCGAGAAACTCAGGAAAGGGGTTCCCTTCGATGTTGAACTCGACGTCAGGATGGTCTCGTAACAACTCTGCTAGGTCAAGAACGTCAGGCGGTTTCACGTGTCGTTGATCCGGACGCGGATGCACAGTGATCCCATGGGCGCCGGCAGCGATGCAACGCTCCGCCGCGTGGACGACGCTCGGTATCCCGAGACTCCGGGAGTTCCGAAGCAATGCGACCTTGTTCAGGTTGACGCTGAGGCGAGTCAACAAGGGATCTGGGCCACGGCGAGCGTCACAGCACCGGGCGCACGGGGATACGCACGCGCCAAGCCCCCCATTCGAGGAGGAGGCTCAGTGTGGTGCTGTCGCTTTCGGTGCGAATGGTGAACTGCTCTACTGGCTCCACTACACGCATCACGTCCCCAGTGCCGGTGGCCACCTGCTTTAGATTCTGAAACATCTTGGCCGGTTCCGTATCGGGTGTGGTGTAGAAAGCGAGGGTCCATCGGTCGAGCCCAGGGACGGCCAGAATCACGTATCGTCCCGTCCCGAGAAACGCGCCGCCAACATTTAGCTTGTTGGTAACCGCGATGGTCGTTGGCTCATTGGCGCCCATTCGCCAAGCCGGACCCGGTGGCACCAGGCTGTCGACGGATCTGCCCCGTGCGCTCGGTCGACTATAGCAGATCTTGGCGGTTGCGCCGCGTACCATGACCACGACGGAGTCGAGGGGGCTAGGACGGGTTGCGAGCCATTGCCGAGAGCCGCGTACTTGGCAGGCGGTCGCGGGGGTCAGCGGTTCCTGACTAACGGCCGAACCAGCTGCGAGTGCCAAAATTGCGGTGACTAACGGTGTGGCGGGGCGCATCGGACCTCCCTGTTAAGGCCGCGCATCATTAGTGCCGGAGCGCGGCAATTTCGTTGGCGACCGCAACCAGGTCGTGGTCATTGACCTGTTCTACAATAGCGTACCAGTCATCATTGACGGTGATCGGATACATGGCGCCGAGAATCCCCCCTGCGATGGACGCTACCGAGTCACTGTCCCCGCCGATGTTCGCGGCCAACAGGGCCGCGTCTTCCGCCGACTCCATCAGTGTAGCGAGTCCAAGCGCCAACGGCACGATCGTCAAAGGCTGATTGGGAAAGCAACGCGCGGCTATCTCTGCGGCGCGAAGTGCGGGCAAGTGCTGGAGATGGTGATGGACTGTGCGGACCGCGTCCGCAAACGCGGGGGTGGTGGGACCGCGCCACCGACGCTCGGCTTCGGCCGCAGCATGTTCGGCATGCTCCAGAACCTCGTGTGGAGCTGCCCCATCAATCGCCGCCGAGACGGCAGCGGCAGTGGCCGCCGCCGCCGCGATCGCGAGTGACCCGCCATGAGTCGAAACCGACGCTTCACGAGCGCCGTTCAGGAGTTCGTCTGCACGGTGGGACGTATAGAAGATCCCCACCGGCGCCACCCGAATTGCGGCTCCACAGCCGTCATGGTTCCTTGCGATCCGCGCGGGATCGGCGGCCTGGTGAAATTCCCAGAGTGACTTGAGACCCGGATGTAGACACTTCGTGCATCGGAGCAGTTCGCGACCGACGCTCGCGTGCGAAACGCTCCGATCGGTGAGGATGGCGCGCGCGACGGCAACGGTCATTTCGGTGTCGTCCGTGGTTTCACCGATCCGCCATTCGTGCTTGGCATTCCCCACGTATCGAGGGATGACCGACCCAGGAATGCCTTCGAACCCTCGGACGCCGTGGGGATACCAGCGGAGCACGTCGTCATGCTCCAGCGTCTCTGTTTGCTTGCCGATCGCGTCACCGGTAGCGATGCCCTTGAGGCAGCCGAGGATGCGATCGGCGACAGTGACCGTCATGGGAGAGTTAGACCTAGAACCGGTGCGCTGGGTCAGACTCCCATCGCTCAACGGCTTGGCTCTTCGTAGAGTCCGAATTCATTCCCGACGGGATCGGCGAATACTGCAAACGCGCCCATGCCGGACCCAATATTCGTACGAGGCGTGAGAACCCGTCCACCAGCGGCCTCAATACGCTTCAAAGTGTCCGCAATGACATCAACCATGATGTAGGTCCGCGTGCGTTCGTCCGGGGTCCGATCGCTCTCCTTAACCCACGTCCCGCTCACGCCACCAGCATCGTCGAAGGCTAGTTCCCCATCCCCGCGTTTCCTAACCTTCCAGCCGAAAATACTGCTGTAGAAGTCGGCGGACGCTGCGGCCGTGTTGGCCGGTATTTCCAGATAACAGATCTTGCCGTGGGGCATGTTGCCTCCGACAGTGTTAGACCGCCGGCGATCGGTGCTTGATAAAGCGTCTCTCATCCATCTCATACCCGAGCGCCCGGTAAAACGTGTGGGCATCCTCTCGATGATCTCCGCTCGTGACCTCCACGCGCCGGCAGTCTCGCTGCCACGCGAACGCTTCCGCCGCCGCGACGAGGGCGCCAATGGCGGGATCCTCGGCAACCAGCACAGTATCCGAGGGGCTGCGCAACGTAGATAGCTTATCGGCCACGACGGCGGGCGGTGTAGCGTAACCCAAGGCGGCCAAACAGACAGCGATCGCGGCCGCGTCTCCCGGTTCCGCGCGGCGAACCGTGAACTTCATGTCCTTGACAGTATCACGGCCGCAGCGTCCGCCGATCCAACTCCCTTGCGATGGCGCGCGTGAGCTCGCTGTCGTTCCGCGTGACTCCTGGGTCGAGATGACCACTGGCTTGGAGCCTTGTTACAAATCAGACTGCCCCTCGCCGTTTCAAGAACCGGTTGAGGAACAGGAGTAGAACTGCGCCGCCCCCCGCGATCGCTATGCTTCGCAGGTCGAAACCTGAGATGTTGCCGAACCCAAGTCGGGTTCCGATAAACCCGCCAACCAGCGCGCCGGCGATGCCTAGCAGGATTGTGACGATAATC
>QHUF01000037.1 GCA_003221075.1 Gemmatimonadota bacterium | reverse complement strand
GGAAACGCGGCCCACCCTCCCGGTCGTGGTCACGACGGCGTATGTGAGCATGGAGCCGCTGATGGACGTGCTCGACCTGGGTCACAGCCGCTATCTCGTCAAACCGTATGAACTGAGCGAGCTCGCGGCCGCGATCGATGCTGCTGGCTGAAGGACTACGGCACAGCTTCGGTGCGGTCAGGGCCCTCGACGACGTTTCGTTCGGCGTCTCGTCCGGCCAAACGCTTGCGGTGTTCGGTCCGAACGGCGCCGGGAAGACCACCCTCCTCAAAGTTCTCGCGGGTCTGATCTTGCCGCAGCGCGGGCGGGCGCAAGTCGAGGGCGGACGCCGCGCGATCGGCTGGATCGGGCACCAACCGCAGCTCTACGGCCAGCTCACGGTGCGCGAGAATCTGCGTTTCTGGGCATCTTTGTACGACGTACCTGAAAGTGAATTCCTCCTCCGCAAGGATAGTCTCCTCGGTCGTCTCGGTCTGCAGGATCATGAGCATCGGCGGGTGAGCGAGTTGTCGCGCGGCCTGGTACAGCGAGCCGCCATCGCGCGAGCGCTGATCCATGACCCGCGCGTCCTGCTCCTGGACGAGCCCTTCACCGGTCTCGACAGGATGGCTGCCGAGGAGTTGCGGGAGCTGCTGAGCGAGGATGCCGCCGAAGGCCGGGCTTCCGTCCTGGTGACCCACAATGTCGATGAAGGTGCGGAGCTCGCGACCCACATCGCATTCATGCGCGCGGGCCGCTTCGCGCATTTCGCTCCGCGGGCCGGGCGAGGTCCCCAACAGGTGAGCGAGGACTATCGCAATGCAATCGCCTAAGCTCCTGCGCCACGCCTGGACCGTCGCCTCCAAGGACCTGCTGGTGGAGTTCCGCTCGCGGACGGCAATTCTCTCGGCGGCGGTCTTCGTCGTGCTCGTGCTCGTCGTGTTCAACTTTGGACGCGACCCGACCGCGGTTTCCAACGTTGATCTCGCCCCGAGCATCTTATGGGTGACCTTCACCTTTGCGGCGATCCTGGCCATGAACCGCGCCTTTCAGCTCGAGCTCGAGAATCAAGCGCTGGACGGTCTGCTGCTCGCGCCGATCGAGCGCAGCAGCATCTACCTCGGCAAGCTGATCGCGAATCTCGTTTTTGTGGCCGGCGTCGAGTTGATCGGTGTGCCTTTGCTGGCGCTGTTCTTCAATGTGCGGGTACTGCCGTATCTCGGACCGCTCCTCGCGCTGATCGCGTTGGCGACGATCGGGTTCGTCGCCGTCGGGACGCTGTTCAGCGCGATGACCACGCGAACGCGCTTTGCGGAGCTGCTGCTGCCCGTGTTGCTGTTGCCGTTCATGATTCCCCCGCTGAGTTGGGCGGTGCTCGCGACCGGGCGCCTGTTGGCCGGCCGTCCCTTGAGCGAGATCGTGGGCTGGCTTAACATGCTGGCGGTTTATGACATCGTCTTCGTCACGCTCGCGGTGTTCCTCTTTCCCGCCACGGTGAACGAATGAGAATGCTGCAGGTGGGGCGCTGGCTCACTGCTATCGGCCTCGTGTTGCTCGCGGGCGTCTACGTACGGGCGTTGTCCTACACGCCCGTCGAACAGACACAAGGCCTGGCGCAAAAGATCTTCTACCTCCACGTGCCGGCGGCCATCTGGGCCGAAACGGCGATGATCCTCGTCGGCCTCGCGAGCGTCTTTTACCTCTTCACGAAGGACCCGCGGCTCGACCGGTTCGCGGCGGCATCGGCCGAGGTGGGCACGATCTTCTGCGTCATCGTGCTGACGACGGGACCGATCTGGGGAAAACCGATCTGGGGGACGTGGTGGACGTGGGACGCGAGACTGACCTTCACCTTGTTTCTCTTCCTCCTCTACGTCGGCTACTTGCTGCTGCGGGGCGCCGTCCCCGATCCCGCGATGCGCGCCCGCTACGCCGCGGTCCTCGGCATCTGCGGGATGTGCGAGGTACCCTTCATCCACTTGAGCGTCTACATGTTTCCGACGCTCCATCCCATGCCGATCGTGCTGCAACCCGGCCGGCCCAAGCTACCGGGCAGCATGCTGACCACGTGGCTCCTGTCGCTCGGCGTGTTCACCCTGCTGTACGTGGGATTCGTGGTGCAACGCTACGCGCTGAGCTACCTGCGTGAGCAATTGGAGGCGGCGGGGGAGGTAGGACATGCCTGAAAACGGCACCTACATGATTGCCGCCTACATCCTGGTTGGCGTCATCCTCGTCGGCTACGCGCTGTCACTGTACCTGCGCACGCGACGCAGCCTTCGACCGTAACTCCGCGCGCGCCTCGGGCAGCCGGCTGTGGCCGTCGGGGACCTGTGTCGCCCAGAGATTGAGCGCTTCATCCGCCGCCCCATGATCGCCCGCGTCGTAGAGCGCCTGAGCGTTGTGCCACAGCGCTGTGGCGCCGCCGCCCGCGGCGTAGGCGCGCGCGAAGCGCGCCGCGGCTTCGGCAAAGCGCGCGGTGCGCTGGTACAGCGTGCCCGCGGCCATCGCCGCATCGGCGCGCTCCTCGAGCGCTAGCGCCTGCTCGAAGGCGCCGAGCGCTTCGTCCTGCCGGAACACCATCTGCAGCGCCTCACCGAGCAGCATCCACGCGTCGGCGTGATCGGGAAACCGCACGCTGGCCTCGCGCGCCGCGTCGACGGCACCCCAGCGATCGTCGAGCGCGCGGGAGAGGTGCACGAGGGCGGGATATGTATCGCTGAACCCGGGCGCGAACTTGCAGCCGAGCCGCAGCCAGGCGAGCGCGCGGTGTGGGGCGTCGCGTTGCGCGGCCGCAGCGCGGCGCGCACAGAAGCGCCCGAGAGCGGCGCGAAGTGAGCGGAACATTGCTTGATAATGGGTTGTGCCACGGTGAGATTGCAACGCCGGGGGCGTGGGGGGGCGGAGGCGAATTGACAGCTGTCGGATCACTCAAGGGGCGCCGCATTGTGGTCACGCGAGCGCGTGAACAGGCGGGCGACTTGGTGCGAGCGCTGCAGGACCACGGTGCCGAAGCGGTGATCGCCCCCGTCATTCGCATTCAGCCGCTGGCCGACCTCGGCGGCCTGCGCGCCGCGCTCACCGGTCTCTCCGCCTACCGCTGGGTCGTCTTTACCAGCCAGAACGCCGTGCAAATCGTGTTCGATCGCCTGGTCGCGTGGGGACTGACCCCGCGTGTCTTTTCGTCGACTTCCGTCGCGGCCATCGGCACCGCAACCGCCGATGCGCTCACCGTGCGCGGCGTGGTGCCCGCGCTCGTTCCCGCCGAGTTCGTGGCGGAGGCGCTGGCGGAAGCCCTGGTTCAACGCAGCGGCGGGACGCTCAACGGCGCCAGCGTGCTCATTCCCAGCGCCGAGGATGCGCGCGAGGCGCTCTCGACGGGCCTGCGTCAGCGTGGGGCGAAGGTGGAAAACATCGCCGTGTACCGAACCGTGCCTGTACAGACCGATCTCAGCGGGCTGGCGAAAGACATCAGTCTCGGCCGCATCGATGCGGTCACATTCACGTCGTCATCGACGGTCCGCAGTTTCGTCGACCTGGTGGGACGGCCCGCCGCCACCTCGGGCCGTTTCGTCGCCGCGACCATCGGTCCGGTCACGGCCGACACCGCGCGCGAGCTGGGTTTGCGCGAAATCATCGAAGCCGAGCCGCACACCGTTCCAGGTCTCGTGGAGTCTCTCGCGAGGCGGTTCGCATGAAGCTCGGCACGCGCGGCAGCGAGCTAGCGCGATGGCAAGCGGAGTGGGTGCGGGCTCGGCTCGCCGAGAACGGCGTGAAGTCCGAGCTCGTGGTGATCAAGACGCAGGGTGATGCAGAAGTCGATCGGCCACTCCCTGAGCTCGAAGGGACTGGGTTCTTCACCAAGGCAATCGAAGACGCGCTTCTGGATGGACGCATCGACATTGCCGTGCACTCGCTCAAGGACCTTCCGACAAATCTTCCCGAGGGGCTGAGAATTGGAGCTATTCCCGTGCGCCACGATGCCCGTGACGCACTCGTCAACGGGACATCGCTCCAAGAACTTCCGCCTGGGACGCGCGTCGGGACTTCCAGCACGCGACGGATCACGCAACTGCTTTTCCTGCGACCCGACCTGGAGGTGGTTCCGCTCCGTGGCAACGTTAACACGCGCGTCCAGAAGGTCGAGTCACGCGATGGTCTCGATGCCGCCATCCTCGCGGTCGCTGGACTTGCACGTCTGGGTCTGGGCGGTAAGGGATCACCAATCGATCCGTTGGATATCATGCCAGCACCGGGACAAGGGGCGCTGGCGATCGAAGTCCGGAAGGACGATGGCCCGAGTTGGGAGGCCGTGTGGGAACTCGGCGACGAACGCACGGAGAACGACGTGGGAGCCGAAAGGCTGTTGCTTGCGGGGTTCGACGCAGGTTGTCAGGCGTCGGTCGCTGCCTGGGTCGGTCAAATAGATCCAGGCTCGCCCAGAAGGCTGTACGGCCGTGTCACGGCTCGCGATGGATCGGTGCAGTGCACGGCGTCGGCCGAGATCGAAGACTCGATCGGGGAGAAGGCCGGAGCAGCTGTTTGGGAGTTGCTGGACCGAGAAGGCGCATCCATCTTGCTCGCCCGATGAGTGCCCAGTTCCCGATCCGTCGCATGCGGCGGCTGCGTCGCACCGCCGCCCTTCGCCGCCTCGTCGCGGAGACACATGTCGTGCCTTCGCAGCTGGTGTGGCCGCAGTTCGTCGTGCACGGCGAGGGAGTGCGCCGCCCCATCGCCACCCTTCCCGGCGTGGCGCAGCTGTCCGTCGATCAGCTGGTGAAGGATGCGGAGCGCGCTGCCTCGCTTGGACTGGGCGGGGTCATCCTGTTCGGCATTCCGGCGACGAAAGACGCCACCGGATCGGAGGCGCACGACGACCAGGGGATCGTGCAGCAGGCGATCCGCGCGGTGAAGCGCGCGGTTCCGGATCTGCTCGTCATCGGCGACGTCTGCTTGTGCGAGTACACCGATCACGGACACTGCGGCGTGATCCGGGACGGCGAGGTCGACAACGATTCGTCGGTGTACCTGCTGGGTAAAACCGCGGTGATGCAGGCGCGCGCCGGAGCCGATCTCGTGGCTCCGAGCGACATGCTGGACGGCCGCGTCGCCGGCATTCGGAAGGCGCTCGACGCAGGTGGATTCTCACACGTTCCCATCATGTCGTACGCCGCGAAATTCGCGTCCGCGTTTTACGGGCCATTTCGCGAAGCCGCCGGCTCGACGCCGCAATTCGGCGACCGCCAGACGTATCAGATGGCGGTGGCGAACGGCGACGAGGCTATGAAAGAGATCCAGCTCGATCTCGACGAAGGGGCGGACATCGTGATGGTAAAGCCGGCGGGGCCGTGTCTGGACCTCATCCGGCGTGCCAAGGACCGCTTCGGCTCGCCGCTCGGCGCGTATCAGGTGAGCGGCGAGTACGCGATGATCAAGGCGGCCGCGGAGCGCGGGATGCTCGATGAGTCACGCGCGATGTGGGAGTCCGTCACGGCGATTCGGCGGGCCGGCGCGGACATC
>QHUF01000239.1 GCA_003221075.1 Gemmatimonadota bacterium | reverse complement strand
TCAGCGCACGACCAGGAAAGCCAAACAAAACACGATAGATTAGGCGTGTCAATGAACATCGTCACTGCGACACCGAGTGATCTGCCCGACATCGTGTCGCTGCTCAAGGCGGCGGCGCTGCCTGTTGCGGGAATCGAGCGCCACGTCGAGACGGCTCTCGTGGCGCGAGACGCTCAACAACTTCTGGGATGCGCGGCGGTGGAGGTGTACGGCCAGGCCGGATTACTGCGGTCCGTGGCGGTCGAGGTCGAGCACCGCGGCGAAGGGTTGGGCGAACGGCTGACCACAGCGGCGCTCGAGCTCGCTCGCAGGCGCGGGGTTCGGAACATCTATCTGCTCACGACGACCGCCAGTCATTTCTTTCCGCGGTTCGGCTTTACCGCGATTCCGCGAAGTGAGCTCGATCCAGCGCTGGCACAGTCCGAGGAGCTGCGCGGGGCGTGCCCGGCGAGCGCCCTCGCCATGCACGCCTCGCTCAGTATTGCAAGGCTCGACGAAGTCTCCGTCAGCGACTAACCGCCGATTACCTCCGCCAGGCAGCGCCCACGTCCAACCTCGGATCGTCGGTCACGCGGGTCACGCCGGTCCCGTCGGCGTTCATGACATAGATATCGTAGTTACCGCCGAGACTCGTGAACGCGATCCGACTGCCGTCCGGAGACCACGCAGGCTCCCGCGCGCCCGTTGCGGTGTTGGTGAGGCGCGTTATGTCCGTGCCGTCCGCGTGCATGACGTAGATGTCGGTATAGCCGCCGCGATCGCTTTTGAACGCGATCCGGTTGCCGTCAGGCGACCAGGCGGGGTCACTCTCGTTAGCCGTGCTGTCGCTCAGGCGGGTCTGCGCTGTCCCATCGGCGTTCATGACGTAGACCTGCCATTTGCGGTCGCGGGTGCTCACAAACGCAATCTGCGCGCAATCCGGCGACCACGCGGGGCTTGCATCCGTGCCCTGTGTGAACGTGAGCCGCGTGACGCCGGTACCATCCGCGTTCATCACATAGATCTCGTAGTTGCCGTCGCGATTGCTGTAAAAGGCGATCCGGTCACCGCACCACGTGGGCTTGCGACTCAACGAGGGGCCGTTGCTCGTCAGACGGGTGACGCCAGTTCCGTCAGCGTTCATGACGAAGATGTCACTGTACGCGCCGTCACGGTTGCTCGTGAACGCGATCTGGTTGCCGTCGGGCGACCAGGCGGGCTCGTAGTCGGCAGCGTTAGCGAGATTAGAGAGCTCGGTGACTCCCGTCCCGTCCGCGTTCATGGTGTAGATGTGGTAGTTGATCCCGCCATCACGCGTGCTTGCGAAGGCGATTGTCCCTCCGGGCGGCGGGGGCGGCGGGGGCGGCGAAGCAGAACTAGACCACGCGGGATCCACATCACGAAGACTGTCGTTCGTGAGCCGCGTCGCGCCTGTTCCGTCGGCGTTCATGATGTAAATCTCGTAGTTTTGATCGCGGTCGGTCTGGAACGCGATCTGCATCCCATCGTGCGACCAGGACGGCCGCTCGTCGTTCGGGATTGCCCAGCCTCCCTCACCGTCGTTCGTCAAACGCTGCTCGCCCGTTCCGTCGACGTTGATGACGTAGATCTCGCCATTCGCATCGCGATAACTCGTAAACGCGATCTGCCCGCCCGTGGGTGACCAGGATGGAACTTGATTGGCCCCGTTATTGAGTCCGCTGGTTACGCGGAATACACCGCTGCCGTCGGCATTCATGGTGTAGATGTCACCGCCGGGACCCTAGACCGCCGACCGATCGCGTGAAGGCAATTTGATCACCGCACCAGGCGGGTTTGCGGCCGTCATCCGTGAGCTGGACGACATCCGTTCCATCCGCGTTCATGCGGTAAATGCCGGGGCGTCCCGCGCGATCACTCTCGAACGCGATCTGCGTCCCATCGGGCGACCAGGCGGGGAACCAATCCACAGCGGGGTTGTTGGTCAGGCGGACGACATCAGTGCCGTCCACGTTCATCGAGTAGATCTCGCGGCCGCCGCCATCCGCGTAGTTGCGATCGCTGGAGAACGCGATTCGGCCGTCCACGTTTCCGGTTGCAGTATTGGCCGCCATGCGGGGAGCAGTGGGGGCCTCGCGTTCACAACCGGCGGCCGACGCGAGGACGAGAAGCGCTCCGATGATGTGGGAAGTTTTCATGACCCTGCGGCGCCGCAATCGTTGTGCCGGGATCGTGGCGGTGCAGCCGTGCCACGATGTACGGCCGCCACAGAATCAGTACTTCAGCCCTGCTTTCTCCGCAAAACTCTTCACCGCTTCCTGCTCCTCCGCACTGAGTTTCTCGGGGAGCGTCACGTGCGCCTCCACGTACATGTCCCCGCGCCGTCCGTTCTTTTCGATTCCGTGCCCTGGCACGCGGAACTTCTGACCGTGCTGCGTCCCCGCGGGGATGCGGAGCACGACCCGCTTGTCGTCGAGCGTCTTGACCTTGATCCGCGAGCCGAGGAGTGCCTGCGCGAGATTGATCGGCACGACGCCGATGAGATCCAGCCCTTCGCGCCGGAAGAACCGATCCACCGCGATGTGGACCTGTACGATGAGATCGCCGCGCCCCTTGGGTCCCTGATTCTTGAGGCGCAGGCGCGCGCCTTCTTCGACACCCGGCGGGATCTCGACGTTGATGCGCTTTTCGACCCGCACTTCTCCGGCGCCCTGGCAGGTGGGACAGCGCTGCGACGGAACCGTACCTTTACCACGGCAAACCGGGCAGGGTCGAGTGACGGCGAAGCCGCCCTGCCCGAAGGAGACCGTCCCCCGCCCCTTGCATTCCGGGCACGTGTTGACCGTCGCGCCCTTCGCGGCCCCAGACCCGCCGCACGTCGGGCAGACCTCCGACATGACGAGCGTAATCGGCACCGTCCCGCCCAACGCGGCGACGCGGAACGGAATCGTGACCTCGGTCTCGACTTCCTCAGGCTCGGCTTCGCGCCCCGCCCCCGCCCCCGCCCCACCCCGCCGCCCGAAGATGGATGAGAAGATGTCGCCCAGACCGCCGAGGTCGGAGATGTCGAAGTCGCTGTCAGGAGGGGCGCCGCGGCCGCGCCGTGTGCTGGGCCCCCCCCCGGCGCCGCCGCCAAAGCCGCCGGGGCCGGCAAATGCACCGTAGCGGCGCAGCTGATCGTATTTCTTCCGCTTTTCGGCGTCGCTCAGGACGTCGTGCGCTTCATTGATTTCCTTGAAGCGCTCGGCCGCCTGCGGATTGTTGGGATTGCGATCAGGATGGTGCTGCTTGGCCAGCCGCCGGAAGGCTTTCTTGATCTCGTCCGTCGTGGCGGTTTCGGCGACTCCCAACACCTGATAGTAGTCGCGCTGTGCTGCCATTACTGTCCCTGCCAGGTCAGCACCACAACGCGGGCCGGCCGCAGCAAGGTGTCGCGCATCTTATAGCCTGGTTGCACCACCTGGCCTACGGTGTGATCCTGCTCCGGTTTCGCTGCGGGCTGCGTCGTAACCGCCTCGTGCACGTTCGGATCGAACGGCACTCCCGCCTGATCGATCCGCGTGACGCCGGCGCTCTCGAGCTCCTTCCAAACTTTCCGCTCGACGAGATCCACACCGTCATGCAGCGTCTTCGCGTCGATTTCCGCCGGGTCGATGTGCGCAAAGCGCGACAAATCGTCCAACGCGTCCGCGAGACGCGAGACGAGCTCCGCTTGCGCGCGTCCCCACGTCTCGACGCGCTCCTTGGTCGTGCGCTTGCGGAAATTGTCGTACTCCGCCGCGAGTCGCAGATGGCGATCTTTCCACACATCCAGCTCTGACACAGATCCCTGAGACGCAGCAGACGCAGCAGACGCAACAGGTCCCCCAGAGTTCTCCGCCGACGCAGGCGCGGGCCCCGGCTCGCCCGTATCGGGATCAAGCGATGGAGCGCGGGGCGGCGTGGGCGAAGACTGCGGCGAGTGGGCGTGGCGTTTGTTATTCATGAGTTTGGAACCGTCGGTCCGACAACAAGATACCGCGGGGCCTCTGCGATGGGTAGCTCTCCTAAGCACGATACGCTCCGATGAAACGCGTGAGCGCTTCTCGCACCTGAGGCACCGAAAGCAGATCGTGCGACAGCTCCGGGTACCATTGAACCGTCGCATAGGACGCCAGTCCCTCTGCCAAGCGGCGTGCCGTCTCGACATCTGTCACGGTATCAGCTCCGCCGAGTAGGAACAGCATCGGTCGTTCGATGCGCTGGTAGTCCGCGAGGACCGCGCGTTGCGCCCACTGCAGCTCGGCGCGCGCCCCCGCCGTCATGAATTCGGCGCCGCGACCTGTGGGGAGTGTGGGCCAGAGATCCGCAAGTTTCGCGGCGAGGCGCTTCCAGACGGCGGGGCGCGCGCGCGAGGCGAGCCAGGGATTCGCCATCACCGCCGCGGCGGGGGGTTCCCCCGGCTGCGTTTCGAGGTACCGTAAGACGACGAGTCCACCGAACCCATGACCGACCAGGACCTGCGGCACATCCTGGCGGTGACGCACTGCGCGACGCAGCGCTTGCAGGTCACCCAACAGCTGGCTGAAGCGGGACAGGTGCCCCCGGCGACCGCCGGACCGTCCGTGCCCGCGTTGGTCCAAGAAGTACGCGGCAAATCCCGCGTCCCGAAGCTGCGCTCCCGTTTCGGCAAACCGTTCGGCGAGGCCCGCGGGCTCCGGATGCCAATCGTGCAGGAACAACACGGCAACGCTGGCGCGAGCGGGCTCGTACGCATCATAGACGAGCGGCGTCCCGTCGGGTGCGTTGACGTGATTCACGGTTTGTCCGCGAGCAGCCGCCGCAACAGGTCGAGCGCTGCTTGCGCCGAGCGTGCGCGGATCTCGTTCCGATCGCCCGGGAAGACGCGCTTCAACGCCCGGCGTTCGGCTCCGTGCCGGGCGGCCAGCCACACGGTCCCCACTGGTTTCTCCGCGGTCCCGCCGGATGGGCCCGCGATACCGGTTATCGCGAGGGCGGCGTCTACCGCGAACTGCCGCTGCACGCCTTCCGCCATGGCGCTCACGACCTGTTCGGACACCGCTCCGTACTGATCGAGCAGCTCAGGGCGAACATCGAGCGTACCACTCTTCACCATGTTGTCGTACGCGACGACGCCTCCGATGAAAACATTGGAGGCTCCCGGAATGGCGGTGATCCGCGCGCTCAGCACACCGCCGGTACACGATTCAGCGACCACGAGCCGAGACCCGCGCGCGCGTAACTGATCCAGCACGACGGCCGCGAGGTCGGTTCGATCTTCGCCATAGCAGTGCTCGCCGGCTCGCTCGCGCAATTGCGCGACGGCCGCCGCAAGCCGTCGTTCCGCGTCATCCTCACGCAGTGACCACGCGGTTACACGCAGTTCCACGCCGTCGGTGGACGGCAGATATGCCAGCGTGAGCGGCGCGATTTCTTCTTCAATCGCGCCGACGCGCTCGGCGAGCGCGGATTCCGCAATGCCCGTCGTCCGCACGCTGCGCGAGCGTACGACGACGCCCGCAGTCCGGGCCGCAAGCCGCGGAAGCACCTCCTCGGCGAGCAGGCCGCGCATCTCCGACGGCACGCCGGGCAGCATGACGACCACGCGCCCGCGGTCCTCGACCCACAGGCCAGGTGCCGTGCCGCGCGGGTTCGGCAGCACGGTGGCGCCTGCCGGCACTTCCGCCTGCGTGCGATTCACGGCCGGCATGGGACGGCCGAGGCGGCGGAATCGTTCCTCGAGCGATTGCAACACGGCCGCGTCCAGCTCCAACGCTTTCCCGAACAGCGCTGCGACCTCGCGCTTTGTGATGTCGTCGCGCGTCGGCCCAAGGCCGCCGGTCGTGATCACGAACCCCGTGCGCTCGAGCGCTTCAGCCACCGCGGCCCGAATGGCGTCGGGACGATCGGCGACGGAGCTGTGGCGCACGACTTCGACCCCGGCAGCCGCCAGCCCGCGGCCGAGCTCAGCGGCATTCGTATCGAGTATCTGGCCCAGCAGCAGCTCGGTGCCGATCGTGACGACTTCGAGCTTCACTTGCCGACTTTGAGAAGTGTCCGG
This sequence comes from Gemmatimonadota bacterium, assembly GCA_003221075.1. Lineage (GTDB taxonomy): Bacteria > Gemmatimonadota > Gemmatimonadetes > Gemmatimonadales > GWC2-71-9 > 20CM-2-65-7. Next base: position 30,102 of record QHUF01000239.1, on the reverse strand, counting down.
TAGCGGTAGAGGTAGACGAGGAGGGAATAGACGGTCAGCACGATCGCGCCCGCCAGCGTGATGGCGACGAACCAGCCGTGGAATTGATCCCAGAAGTTGCGGAAGGCACCGGCCAGGTGCATCTGCGCGATGGCATCCTTCCAGGCGAACCACGCGATCGTCGCGCCGATGAAGATGTTCTGCACCACCGCCTTCAGTTTGCCGGCGCCCATCGCGGGAATCACGATGCCGCGGCGCTTCGCGAAGAACCGGAAGGCCGTGATGAGCACCTCGCGCCCCACCAGCAGCAGGGCCACCCAGAGGGGGAAGCTCCCCCACCATTTGATCGCGTAATCCACTTTGTCGGCGGCGAGAATCGTCGGGTGTCGCGTCATCCAGAAGATGGGAATCAGCGTCGCGAACAGCAGCAGTTTGTCGGCGATCGGGTCGAGCAGCATGCCAAGCTCGCTGATCGTGCCGTAGCGGCGGGCGAGATAGCCGTCCAGTAGGTCCGAGAAGGCGGCAATCAGGAAGACGACAAACGCGATGACTTTGGGCCAGTAGCCGGAGATGAACGGCAGCAGCGCGATCACTGGCGTGAGGCAGATGCGAGCGAGCGTGATGATGTTGGGAAGTGTCCAGCGCATCGGCGGGCCTTAACTCAGCGTCTTGAGTACCATCTTGCTGACCGCCTTCAGGGTGTCGAACACACCGTCGCCGCGAACGGCCACCGCCTCGTGGTAGGGGGCGTGACCGACCCATTCGCCGCCGATCTTGTCGACGAGGTTCTCCCCGGGATGCGCCGTATCAGGCATCTGTTTCTGGCGCGTTGCATCTTCGATCGGCCAGCCCGGATTCAGCGACGCCTGGAGATCCTTGATCGGCGCGGCATTGGGAAGGTCACGTTTGTTGTACTGAATTGCGAACGGGATCCTCGTCAGATCGTACCCGTACTCCGCCATGTTGTCGTACAAATTCTGCATCGACTCGACGTTCGCTTCCATGCGCTCGATTTGGCTATCGGCGACAAAGACGATGCCGTCCACGCCCTTGAGAATGAGCTTCCGGCTGGCGTTGTAGTACACCTGGCCGGGGACGGTGTAGAGGTGGAACCGCGTCTTGAAACCGCGAATCGTTCCGAGATCGACCGGGAGAAAGTCGAAGAACAGGGTGCGCTCGGTCTCGGTGGCGAGCGAGATCATCTTCCCGCGCGTGTTGGGCGAGACTTTTCCGTAAACGTGCTCCAGGTTGGTCGTCTTGCCCCCCAGGCCCGGTCCGTAGTACACGAGTTTGCAGTTGATCTCGCGGGACGCGTAGTTGATCATCGACATGGGCGCGTCCCCTTACCCGAAGAGTTTGTCAATTTCGTCTTCCGCCCCCTCGAGCAGGCCCTTTTGCTGGGCCTGACCCGTGCCGACTCGATTGAACATCTCCTCGAACACCTTGTTGAGCTGTCCCACGACCGATTTCGCTTTGAGCTTGACGAGTCCCAGGGTGGCGCGCTGATCGAACAGCACCACCAGGATCACGCGCTTGGCGACGTCCGCGAGATACATCGACTCGCGCTCGCCCTGATGCACGAGCGACGCGAACTCCGCTTCGCCGATCATTTTGGCGAGTTGATCGTTGGCACTGAAATCGGCGGCCGTGAGTGACGCGAACGCGGTGGGATCGAACTGCGGCGTTTCGCCGACGGTGGCGACCAGCTGGCCGTTGCGGTCAACGAGCAGCGCACAACGGGCGTTCGAATCGCGGAGGAACGCCTGCAGGTGCGTCTGGATTTGCTTGAAATCGTTCTCGCTAAAAGACCAGCTTGCGGCCCCGGCCATGCGCCTCCTGGAGGATCAGTCGGTCTCCGACATCTCGCGCCGTGCCGCCAGCGCCTGAGCGATCGTCACCGCATCGGCGTACTCTAGGTCTCCACCCACCGGCAGTCCCCGCGCGATTCGCGTGACGCGCACGCCGCTCGGCTTCAGGATCTGCTGGAGGTACGTGGCCGTCGCCTCCCCTTCCATCGAGGGGTTGGTGGCGACGATGACCTCTCGCACCTCGGAGCCGTTCGTCAATCGCGCGAGCAGCCGATCAAGATGCAGCTCGTCCGGTCCAACGCCATCCAGGGGCGAGATCCTGCCGCCGAGGACATGATAGCGGCCGCGGTAGCGGCCGGCGCGCTCGATCGCATTGACGTCGCCCGATTCTTCGACCACACACAACAAGGCCGCATCGCGCCGCGGGTCGCGGCAGATGGGGCACGGATCCTCGTCCGACAGGTTTCCGCACACCCCGCACGCCATGACTTTCCCACGGACCCGCCGGATGGCGTCGGCCAACCGCTCCGCGGTTTCCGCGGGTTGCTTCAGCAAATGGAACGTGAGCCGTTGGGCGGTCTTACGCCCGATGCCGGGGAGCTTGGCGAGCTCCGCCACGAGCTCCTCGATGGCGGACACGGAACGGACCGCAGCCTACAGCGGTAACTGGAATGGGAACGGCAGACCCGACGCCAGCTTCCGCACCTCGGCCTGATACAACTCGGCCGCGCGCTTCTGCGCCTCCGCCACAGCCGCCAGCACGAGATCTTCGAGCATCTCCACATCCCCCTGGCTGACCGCCTGGGGTTCGATCTTGATGCCGCGAATGTGCCCCCGGCCGTCGACGGTGGCCTGGACCATCCCCCCGCCGGACGACACGGTCAACGTCTGCTGCGCCAGCTGCGTCTGGATCTCAGTAAGCCGCCCCTGCATCTGCTGAGAGAGCTGGAGCAGGCTAGATAAATCCGCCATACGTCGAAAGTTACCTCTCGAGGAACCGTTAGCAAGCTATTCGAGCAGCTCCAAATCTAATGCGTCTACGGCGGCACTTAGGGTCGGATCTTTGGCACGCAGACTCTTCAGTCGCTCGGCGCTAGCCCCCTCCGGAGTAATGCGCTCCGAGCCTCTCCCACCCCCTGCCGCGATCGTCACGCGTGGGGCTTCGCTGATATAGGTCCCCAGCGCCTGAGCGATGGTCTCGCGTTGCCGCTCGAGCCCCTCAGCGTGCACGGCGTGTCCCGGTCGCAGCGTGATGGTGCGGCCCTCGACGGCGACGACTTCGGCTTCCGCGAGGAGACTGCCGAGCACGGGGGTCTTCGCGCGCGCATCGTGCACGACTTGCGCCCAGATCGAACGGACGTTGTCGAGCGTCGGCTCCAACTTTTTGCCCGGAGAACTCGATGGGCGGATGGGCGGTTGGGCAGATGGGCTGTTCGGCTCAACGGGTTTCGTTTGACTCGGCCCATCGTTCTTGAGCGCATCCAGCACTTCGGATAGCTCGACCGTCCGATCAAGCATCGCCCACCTCAGCAGCAAGACCTCCACGAGCAGCCGCTGGTTGGCGCTGCGGCTCAGCCGCTCCTCGGAGTCGCTCAGGATCGTCAGGAGACGAACGATGTCGGCGGGCGGGAGCTGTGGAGCATACTCGCGCACCACCGCCATGAGTCCTTCAGTCAGCCCCTCGGGTTGGCCGCCGACGCCGGCGAGGAGGAGGGCGCGCAGTGTCTCACCAGCGCCGTTCACGAACTCGCTGAGGTCCGCACCGGCCTCGAGCAGTCGCTCGACGAGCGGGAAGACGGCGGCGGGGTCGCGTTCCGCGATGGCCCGGAGCATCTCGGCGTAGAGCTCGTCGGGGATCAGCCCCAGCACTTCCCGCACGCGCGCCGCGGTGACCGGACCCTCGCCAAACGAGAGGACCTGATCGAGCAGCGAGAGGGCGTCGCGCATGCCGCCGTTCGCACTCCGGGCGATGAGGTGCAGCGCATCGTCCTCGACCTTGAGCTGCTCGGCCGCCGCGACCTGCTTGAGCCGCGACACGATCGCATGCGGTCCGATCCGGCGGAAATCGAAGCGTTGGAGCCGCGACAGAATCGGCGCGGCGGTGTTGGCGATCTTCTGCGGCTCCGTCGTCGCGAACACGAACACGACGCGGGGCGGCGGCTCCTCGAGAATCTTCAGCAGTGCGTTCCATGCCTCGCGCGTCAGCATGTGCGCTTCGTCGACGATATAGACCTTCGATCCCGCCTCGGTGCTCGCGGCATACATCGCGCGCTCGCGGAGATCGCGGGCGTCGTCCACGCCGCGGTTCGACGCGGCATCGAGCTCGACGACGTCCAGATTCGCGGCACCCGTCCAGATCCGCCGGCAGGCGTCGCACTCGCCGCAGGGCTCGCCGCCTGTGGCGGCGGTGCGCCGCTCGCAATTCAGGGCCATGGCAAGGATCCGGGCCGCGGTCGTCTTGCCGACGCCCCGCGGTCCGGCGAACAGGTAGCCGTGCGCGACCCGCCCCTGGGCGACTGCACCGCGCAGGGCAGCGGCCACATGGTCCTGGACGATGAGATCCGCGAATTGCTTGGGACGGTACTTGCGAGCCAAAGCGATCATGGAGGAAATCTAGCGAGAATTGCGGATTGCGGATTGCGGATTTGTGGGGAGTAGAATGCCCCAGGCACCCCGCAACGAATCCCGACATCGTTTAGCGCTGCTCCCTGCGGGGGCCTGACGCGGTTCACGAGCGGAAAGCCTGCGGACCTGGGGCGAGGGAAACTTACCCAGACCAATCCGCAATCCGCAATCCGAAATCCGCAATCGGGCTTACGGACAGTCGACCTTTCCAGGCGCAGCGCGAGGCGGGACCGTAACCGTCAGGTATTGGCGCATGCCGTTGGCGATGACGGCGAGGCTCGTCGTGCCGGGCTGATCCGGCTTCAGCGTGAGCGTTCCCACCGCGCTGTCCGGCGCGACAGCCAACACCCGCACGATGCGCGCGTCGGCCACGCCGGCGCGGAGTCCCAGCAACGGCGTGGGATTGGCAAAGCCGTCCTGGGCGGACACGCGTAACGCCACGACGCTGTCGGGGCGAATGACGACGTGTCCCGTCAGGCTTGCGGTACGACACATCACAATCAGCTGGGCCGCTGGTCCCGCGGCCACATTGAACGCTACCTGCTTCTCGACGATGCCGATCGCGGCGATGACCGTCGCCGACCCCACACGTTCGCCCAACGTGACGCCCACGCGTGCTTGTCCGGCGGCGTCCGTGGCAATCACCACCGGGTGGATGCTCGCATTGATCCCGGTGAACGTCACCGCCTCACCCGAGAGCGGCGTTCCGGCGGAATCGCGGGCTTCGAATACGAGCGCGCGTGGCAGTTGCGTGCCCACACTGCCCCGCTGCCCACCACCGGAAACGAAGCTGCTGCGCTCGGCCGACACGTGGACGATGATACGTTGCACCTGAAAAACCGGAGCAGGCGCCGGAGGTGGAGCGGGCGGGGGTGGTGGTGAGGGCGGTCGGGATGTCGCGCGACGCGGTGCTCCGCGCCGCGCACACTCGTCCATCGCAACGAGCAGCGATGGATCGGCGCCGAGCAGGCGAAAGTCATTGCGATCGCGGTCGGTGGGGTGGAACGTCAGACAGTTGCGCCGCACCAGCTGCGCCAACTCCACCGGAGTCATCGTGGCTCCGGAAAGCAGTCGCACGAGATCGCTCTTGCGCAACGACGTCGTTCCCCCACCCACGCCGCCCACCCCGCTCTGGCCCTGCAGCGCGAGGAGCGTGGCGACCAACACCGTCAGGGCCTGGGGCATCCCGACCGCTCGAAGCGGCTCTCGACCTCGTCCACGGCAGTGTACATCGCTTGATCCTGGCTCGCCCGACGTTGATCGAAGGCCGCCATCCGAGCGCGCCGCTCGGTGTTATAGCTGATCCACAGATTCTCGATCGATACGAGACCGCTGGCGAGACCGCCACAGTCCATGCGACCGTTCGCAAACAGCCCGGCGCGATCCTGGAAGTTGCGCACGGCGCGCGACAGCGAGTCACTCAAGCGATCGAAGCGCGCAAATGGTGACGGCGGCGCAACCGGCTGCGGCACGGGCACCGGTACCGGCACCGGCGCGGGCGCGGGCGGCACGATAGCCGCCGCAGGCGGTGGTGCCGCCCGTGGCGAACCCGCCGGCCGACGCGACGCCGGAGGAGGCGCGGGCGGCCGCTTGGTGACGCGTGATACCCACTGCTTCGCGCGATCGAACAATCCCGGAAGGAGAGTCGGATTGCGGATCGCGAAGAACCAATAGCCACCCGCTCCTCCTCCCGCCAACAAGAGGAGAATCGCGAAGCGCTTGAGCCACGGCCCGCGCCGTCTCCGGCGGCGTGGCTTGGGGGCGGGCGCGGGGGCCGGTGGCGCGGCCGTCGCCGCCCTCTCCTCGTCCTCATCGAGCAACCGGAACTTGGGCGCCGAGGTGCGGCGCGGCGACGCCGGCAGCGGCGGCAACGGCTCGGAGACGCCGACCTCGGCCGGCGTGACCTGCCACGGAATTTCGTCGGACGACCGCGCCGGCGGTGCTGGACGTGGCGGTGGAGGTGGAGGTGGAGGTGGAGGTGGCGGCGGCTTGGGCGGAGGCGCTGGTGGCTCGGTGGGAACGAAAACCGGCGCTTTTCGTAGTGCCGGCGGCGGCGGCGTCGGCACCGGCGGGGGCGCGGGCTCGTCGTCCGCGCTCGACTTGATGACAGGGATGTCATCCGCGCTCGACCGCATGATCCGGAATCCGCGGTCACCGGCTGCGGGCCGCTCCTTCGTCTTGCCGGGCTTCGGGGCGGCCTCGGCTTCGTCTTCCTGGGGTTCCTCGGCCTCTTCGGGCTCCTCGGATTTCGGCGGCGGCGGTGCCGGGGGGGGCTCGGGCGGTTTCGGTTTCGGTCCAGTCAGCGTTGGCCCGTACGGTTTGTAGTTCCTCCACGTGATGAAGGAGCGCTTTTTTCCATCCGGCTTGATGGAATCGGGTTGCAATAGCTCGTAGAACGCCAGCGGCGTCTTATGCCAGTCAGTATTGCCTTGGGTCGCGCGAAAGAATCGTCCGGTGACGCCCCCGGCTTCGGCCGCTACGAGAATGGCGACCTGCCACGGGTCCGTGAAGAACTTGTCGTGCGTCTCGACGTCGTGCGCGGTGAGGAATCCGCCCTGTCCTGGATGGCTGTGGTACCAGCCGAGCAGCGTGCCGGCCGCCTTCTTGAGCTGTTCCTGCATGCGGTCCCACAGCCGCGATACGACGACTTCGGTTTTGTCGCCATAAATTGGCTGGCTGAGCTTCAGCGTCTTGTCGATGATGGTGTACAGCGCGCCGTTTTCGGGATCCCGGTAGACGTCGCCGATGAGGAAGCCGAAGATCGCCTGGGTCGGCGAGCTCTTGAGATGCTCCTGCAGCGCGATCACCGCTTCCTGCTGGAAGAAAATCGGATACGGCGAGCGGCTGGTGGATTTTCCGCCGGGACTCGTGGCGCCCGGTGCGGCCGGCGGGTTCCACAGAATCGCCCGATCCATCGGCATCGGCTGCGATTTGGGTTCGGGCCGCGTCACGCGAGCGTCTCCAGAACGACGCGCGCGGCCCGTTCAACGTCGGCCCGTGTCACGTCGAGATGCGTGACCACGCGCAGCCGGCGTGGTCCCCACGGCGCGAGCCGGACTCCTGCTTGCGCCAGCCGCTGGGACACCGATTCGGGCGTGTCACCGCGCCGCAGCAGGTCGACCATGACGATGTTGGATTGCGGGTCGGACGGTCGGACTGTCTGACTGTCGGACAGTAGGTCGGCGAAGCGTTTGGCGTTGGTGTGATCCTCACCGATCCGTGCCAGGTTGTGATCGAGCGCGTACAGTCCCGCCGCGGCGAGGATGCCCGACTGACGCATCCCGCCCCCCAGGCGTTTGCGGATCTCCCAGGCGCGGGCGCGCCACTCCCTCCTGAATCCGAGGCACGACCCCACGGGACAGCCGAGTCCCTTCGAGAAGCTCACCATCACGGTGTCGGCGCCGTGTGCGAGCCGCGCCGGCTTCACTCCGGCGGCCGCGGCGGCGTTCCAGAGCCGCGCCCCGTCGAGGTGGACCGCGAGTCGCGCGTCGCGCGCCGCGCGGGTCAGCCCGTCGACTCCTGCGGCATCGAGCACGCGCCCGCCGGCGTTGTTGTGCGTGTTCTCGATCGCGAGTGCCGTGATGCGCGGGACGTGTGGCGACGGGGCCCGCAGCGCGCCGCGGACCAAGTCGGCGGTGAGCAGGCCGTCGGGCGTGGTGATCGGCCGGATCTGCACGCCCGACAGCGCGGCGACGCCCGCCACTTCGGAGTGCACGAGGTGCGCGTTGGCTTCGAGCAGCAGCTCGGTGCCCGGCTCGGTGACGAGCGCGATGCCGGTCTGATTGGCTTGCGTGCCCGACGGGAAGAAGAGGGCGTCCTCGGTGCCGAGCAGCTCGGCGACGCGCTCTTCGAGGCGGCGCGTGGTCGGATCGCCATCGAGAACATCGTCACCGACCTCCGCGTCCGCCATGGCGCGACGCATCGCGGGCGACGGCTTGGTGACGGTATCGGAGCGGAGATCGATCACCGGGGAATTCATCCGAGGCGCACGCGTTGCAGGCGCCGCATGCGCATCAGGTCGTACGTTTCCGCCACTTCGCCGCCCAGCAGAAACACATAGGCCGTGTAATAGATCCACAGCAGGAACAGGAAGAGACCGACGAGATTCGCGTCCGACGCCAGGCGGTCGAACGTCACGAAGCGTGTCACGTACAGCGCGTACAGCCGCTTGGCGATCTCGAAGGCGACCGCGCAGAACAGCGAGGCCACCACACTGGTACGCCAGTAGATCCGCCGGCTGGGCAGGTATTTGAAGATGACGAAGAAGAGGGCCGTGCTGAACACGAGGGACGCGAGCTGCGATCCGACCCCGCGGGTCGTGGTCGCAAACGCGATCGCGAGGAACAGCGTCCCGGCGACGAACACCATGGCGATGTCGAGCAGCTTGGCCCTCGGCCAGGATCGGTTCTCCTCGGTGTCGAAGACTTCGTTCAGGGCCGCACGCAGTCCCCCGAACATACGAGTCGAGAACCACAGGAACAGGGGCGCGGCGAGGAGTGTGAGGTGGCCGCGCCTTGCGACCAGGTCGCCGAGGGCGCGCTCGATGAAGCCGAACTGGCCGGTCTCCCCGCCGCTCGACTCGGGCAGGAAGCGCTCCAGCAGCTCGTGGACGTTGAGCTGCTGAATGGCGAGCTGGTATTGCGCGAGGTAGCCGACGACGGCCAGGACGAGCCCGACGAAGGGAATGGCAGTCAGCAGAATGTCGAACGAGAGGGCACCGGCGAGGAACGGAATGTTGTCTTCGTAGGCGGCCTCGAGGGTGCGCCGGACGACGCCGGTGACCGTGCGGTGCCAGCCGCCTTCACGATTCACGCGAGCGGCTCGTCCTCCTCGTCGGACGCGGGGGGAACGGGCGGCCGGGCGGCCCGGGCACGGCGGCGGCGCGCGGCCTCGAGCCGGCGACGCAGCTGCTCGCGGGTCGCGATCTCCGGCTCTTCATCATCGTCCTCGTCGGACTCGTCGGACTCGCCGGACTCCTCGGCCTCGTCTCCGGCTTCCTTCAGGAGTCCGCGGACTTCGTCCACTTTTTCCTCGGCGAGCTCCTTCAGGTTGCGCAGGCCCTTGGTCACCTTGCGCCGCGTGCTCTCCCCGCCTTCGGTGGGGGCGAACACGAACCCCGCCACCGCGCCGAGCACCATGCCGAACAAAAAGGCGCCGAATCCTCCACTGCGCTCGCTCATTCCCCTGCCTCCGCATCATCCGGCGCCGACACGAGCGCGGCTCGTGGCGCGGCGTGTGACACGAGTTTCGGTTTGACGTACCGATCGGTCGACCCGCGCGTGCCCTTCACGCGCAGCTGCTCGAACAGGAACCCAAACGTCTTCTCGAGATCGGCGCCGATGGCGGCCCGCACGTCCGCGGGCAGATCCCAGAACCGCCGCTTGAAGGGCCCGATCGCCTTCTTGCGGCTCTTGTAGATGAACTGCTCTTCGGTGTCGCCCTTTTTCCACTCTTCCTTCGCTTCGCGCTTGACCCATTCGTTCACTTCGCGGCGGAGATCTTTCGGCAGCGCGGGGTGATCCATGACGATGGTCTGGAAATTCGTGGCCAGGTGGATCTCGACCGCCTCACACGCGGGGAACTGCGAGAACGCGTCCGGCGGCAGCGTCGAGGCGCCGTGCTGCACCGCGCCGCCAAGCCCGTATTTCGTCCGCGCGTCGTGCGACAGCGCCTTCAGCGCCTGCAGGTCGAGCTGCACTTTCGCGATCGAGCCGTCGGGCAACACGACGCCACCATGGCTCGTGCCGGTTTGCACGGAGATCTTCGAAATACCGGCCGGGGTCCCGAGCTTGGTCAGCGTCCGGTTGTAGCCGTCCATGAACGCTTTCAGCTCGTGCACGTCGCTGTTCTTGCCCCCCACTTCGCCGATTTCGGCGCCGACGGAAACGGTGACGTCGTCCGGCTCGCGGTCGCGGATGAATTTCGTGAGCTCCGCTGCGCGCTCGTAGTTCGTACGCTGCTGCTCATCGAGATTGGGCTTGGAGAGATCGACGAGCGTGGACGTGTCGATGTCGATGTTGTAGAAGCCGGCGTGCAGCTCCTCCTCGATCAGCGCGCGCAGCGCCTTGAGCTCGGCCTCCGGATCGGCGGCGTACTTCTTCGCGTTGACCTGGACGTGGTCGCCTTGAATGAACAACGGCCCCGTGAATCCCTCGCGCAGCGCCGCCGCCGTCATCACGGCGACGTACTCGGCCGGCCGCTGGTCGGTATAGGCGATCTCGCTGCGGGCGATCTCGCAGATGATCGCGCCGGCATCGAGGCGCTTCGCCGCGCGGAAGATCGCCCGCCCAGTGTCGTAGGACAGGATCCGGACGTTCATCGCCGGCGTCGTGAACGCCGGCACCTCGTCGCGGCCTCGGGCCATGTAGAGCTCGTGAATCGAGGCGGGCCGGACGCCGGCCTGTTGCCCCATCTCCCAAATCATCCAGCGCGCGTGCGCTTTCTCGTCTTCGCTTCCGAAGACCGCCTTGCGCACCAGCACGTCTATATCAGCGCTTTCCTTGAGCATGTCCTGCTCCTCCTCGCGGCGGAATTTATGCCCCGGGTAGGTCGATAACCAGCCCGTCGAACGCCGGCGCAATGCCCGGCGGCAGCTTCGCGGCAAGGGCCGCATGCGTGTTCTCGTGCGTCAGATGCGTGAAGAACGTACGGCGCGCGCCGACGCGCTGTGCCGCCGCGACGGCTTCCGGCACCGACAAGTGGAGCGGATGGGGACGCGACAGCAGCGCGTTGAGCACCAGCACGTCGAGGCCCGCGAGCGCGGCAACCACGTCCCCGGGAATCGTCTTCACGTCCGTCAGATACGCCGCCGCACCGATACGATAGCCGAACACCTCATGGTCGCCGTGCGGCAGCGACAACGGCAGGACGGGCACGCCGGCGATCGCGGTGGCCTTGCCGGGCTCGAGCACGTGCGCCGCCAGCTCCGGCTTGCTGGTTCCCGCGGGCACGACGATCGAGGGATCGAAGATGTAGGGAAACTTGGAAGCCAGCTCCGCCATCGTGCCGCGCGAGCCGTAGGCCGGCAGCATCACGCCCTGGCGGACCGAGAGCGCGCGCAGGTCGTCGATGCCGTGCACGTGGTCAGCGTGCGCGTGCGTGAACAGCACGGCATCGATGTGATCGACGCCGGCGGCGACGAGCTGCAACCGCAGCTCGGGCGGCGTATCGATCAGGAGACGCTTGCCCTGAGTCTCGATCAGTGCGCCGGTGCGGGTGCGCCGGTCGCGGGGGTCAGCGGATGTACAGGTGGGACAGCGACAGCCGATCTGCGGCACGCCGAACGACGTGCCTGTGCCGAGAAAGATCAGCCGCACGTCACACTACCTCGACTTTGATGAGGTTGGTGCTGCCGGAGACGTCCCACGGGACGCCCGCCGTCATCACGATGCAATCGCCCGACTTCGCGTATTGGCGCTTGAGAATGAGATCGCGCACGACGGTCAACATGGCATCATAGCCGGGTACATGGTCGACGAGGATCGGCATCACCCCCCACACCAGGGCGAGCTGCCGGTACGTCGACGCCTCGGTCGTGACCGCGAGAATCGGAACTGGTGGTCGCAGCGCGGCGACTTTGCGTGCCGTGAACCCACCCTTGGTCAGGGTGACGATGAGCGGTGTCTTGAGCATGCGCGCTACCGCGTACGTCCCCCAGGCGATCGCGTCTTCCGTGTGCACGCTCTCGCTCTCCCGGCGCCGCTCTTCCCGATGGCGCAGCGGGTGCCGCTCCATTTCCCGGATGATCCGGTCCATGGCGCGCACCGCTTCCACCGGATATTGCCCTACGGCGGTCTCCGCCGAGAGCATCACGGCGTCCGTGCCGTCGAGAATCGCGTTAGCGACGTCGGAGGCTTCGGCGCGCGTGGGCCGGGGGTTGTGCACCATCGACTCGAGCATCTGCGTCGCCGTGATCACCGGCCGCCCCTGGTGATTCGCCTCGGCGATCAGCCGCTTCTGCACCAGCGGCACCTGCTCGAACGGCAGCTCGACACCGAGGTCCCCGCGCGCGACCATGACGGCATCGGAGACCGCGACAATCTTGTCGAGGTTGTCGAGGGCGGTCGCTTTCTCGATCTTCGCCACGAGCTTCGAGGAGGCACCGCGAACCAGTCCGCGCAGCTCTTCGATGTCCTCCGGACGACGCACGAACGACAGCGCCAGATAGTCCACTCCGATCTTCAGGGCGTCTTTGACATCCTCGCGGTCCTTCTCGGTGAGCGCGGGGGCGGACACCTCCACCGAGAGCAGACCGTCGTTCAGCAGGATTCGCGAGCCCACGCGGGCGTCGTTGGCGAGGCCGTCGTAGGTGGTGGGCAGCTCGTCGGCGCGGGCGACCTCTTCAGGAGCGAAAGCGACCTCCTGACCCGGCTTCAGCTCCCGAGGAGCGGGCAGGTCTCCGACTCGAATGCGTGGCCCCTGGAGGTCGAGCAGCACGGCGATCGGTGAGTCGCTTCGCGCCGCGACCTTCCGGGCCGCGGCGATCCACTCGGCGCGCAGCTCCGGTGTCCCATGGGACGCATTGATGCGCAGGACATTGGCACCGGCCTGGAGCAGCGCCGCGATCGTCGACTCCTTGCCGGTGGCCGGCCCGAGCGTGGCGACGATTTTCGTGCGGCGGATCTGCGGGGCGCCATTCGATCGGTTATCCACAATTGCACGCGCTGTGAGGGGTGTGGAAAACTAGGCAGCTTGGAACGGGTCGCCGCGGCGTTCTAACAAGCGACAGCTGCCGCGACGACGTCCAATCGAATGCGTTGAATTGACTACGGCTAATCAACGGCGTTGAAGTGATACGTGAAGCGACACCGTGGCCCGGACGAGCACCGGCCTGATGCATAAAGATTCGCACATCTGCATACGCGCTCAGCGCACGACCTCGAGCGACTTCTGCTCCAGCCGTGACTTGAGCTCCTGTAGCACGTGAATCGTCCGCGCCATGGCGGAGGCCGGCATGCCCTCGATCGTGCGGGCCGCAAGGCGTCGTTCCAGCTGGCCGACCCGCAGCAGGACCTCCAGACCGTGGCGCGTAAGCGTGACGCGCACGCCGCGATCGTCGTCGGGATCGGTCGTGGTCTCGACCATCCCCTTCGCCTCGAGCCGCTGGATGAACGTCGTGGCTGCGGCGCGGGACACACGGAGTTCGCTGGCGACGTCACTGGGCCGCGCGCCATCGGGGCCCCCCAGGTCGACGGCCGCCATCGCCGCGTGAGCCCGCTGCGACAGCCCGAAGCTCTTGTAGGCCCGGTTGCCCGCCCGCTCGATGGCCTGGTAGGCAGCCGCGACCGCGTCGGTCAGCTGCAGTGCGAGCTCGGAACGGTCTGACACTGGCCGTCTGCCGTCAGCCCTCAGCCGTCTGTACTGCACAGAAAGTTAACATGTTGATAATTAACATACTAAACATTTCCGGGCCCGCAATGCCCCAGGAAAATGGGATCTGCTGACGGCAGATGGCTGACGGCAGATGGCCAGTTAGCAGGTTTCCGACCAGTCGACCTGCGATTCCGTCTTGCACCGCAGACACTTCAGCGCGTCGGGCTTGCCGCTGAAGTCCTGCCGCTCCTGACACTGGGGACAGACGGCATACGTGGTGGTGACCTCCTCCCCTTCCCTGCCGCCCAGGGTAGGGCGGAGCAGGCCGGTGCGGATGACGATGCTCCAGCGGTCGGGAGGGGATTCGCGCACGGCGACGTCGATGCGGCTCACGCGCACCGGTTTCTTGCGGACTTCAATGACCACCTTGCCGTCGTCGGTTTCATCGACGATCGGGTACCAGGCGCCGCGACGCAGCACGTCGGCGACGTTATCCAGACATCGCGCCCAGCCGCGGGGTGACGATGAAGGAGTAGAGCGAGCCATGAGCGCGCCAATGTAGCACATCCTGCTAAATTGCGTTATGCGCACGATCGGTACCGTCACCCGTTTGCAAGTCCAACGCGGCTCGCTGAAGTCGGGCGAGAAGCCGACACGGACGTACGACCCTACGCCGCTGCTCGCCGTTCCGGTGCTTCACGTCTCGCCCGACGGCGCACTCGGCGGTAGTCCCGGCGGCATGTGGGTCGTGGACGTCCACCACCGCTCGCACCCCGTGACCAAGAACGAGGACGGTCTCCACGGGATCTCGCTCGGCTTCACGTCGCATTACGACGCGATGCGCGAGCACTTCGGGAACCGGGTCGAGGTGGGATGCGCGGGCGAAAACATCATCGCGACCAGCGACCGGCGATTCGGCTACGACGAACTCGCTGCCGGCGTGGCCATCCTGTCACCCGACGGGAAGGAACGGGTGCGGCTGAAAGTGCTCCAGGTGGCACACCCGTGCCGGCCGTTCACGGGATGGGCACTGGGAAAACAAGTCGAGCCGGAGGAGCTGAAAAAACATCTCCAATTTCTGGACAACGGCATGCGCGGGTTCTACTGCGTAGGTGAGGGGGTCGGTACGGTTTCGCTGGGAGACTCCGTCGCCATACTCTAGGACATGCAAAAGCTAGACGCACCGACGCACCGCGGGGATCCGTAAACAGGCAACGGGACAACCCTACCAGAGGTTGTCCCGTTGACATTTTCCCGTTTACCACGACGCGTCGGTGCGTCTAGTCTTTGCAGGTCCGCGCTTTGCGTTCTAGGAAAGCTCGTCCCATGCCATCCCCGCCGCCTTGTGACAACGATCGCAGGTCATGTCATTGGTCCGGGCTTCGATGCCCTGCCGATGTCTGCATGCCGGACAGACCGCGTACGTCAGCGGGAAGATTCGTCCGAGCCGCTCGATCACGCGCGGCTCGCAGCGGACGATCGTCCACCGCTCCGGCGGATGATAGCGGATCTCGAGGAAGCGACGATCGACCGGCACGTTGTGCCGGTTGACGTCGAGTACGACGATGTTGCTCGAGGAGATACGAACGACGGGGTACCATGCGCCACGCCGCAGGGTGTGTGCGCCCGCGGGACCCACGCGAGCCCAACCCTTCACCTGCATTCGCGTTGGCGTGACCATTCGGTTGGCACTTTCCATGACCTGAAGACTACCCTGCTGCGCAAGGGCCCGTCGTGACTGGAGTCACAGCGACCCCGGTCGCGTCAGGTTCACCCACACTCGGAAAACCCGCAGACGTGACATTTAGCACATCCCTCGATAAACGCCAGCTGCGAGCCGCAATCCGGGCATGCGCCGATGAAGTCCTGTTCGGGTCCCCGCGCCGCCCGCAGGGCGGCATCGCCCACCGAGCCCCGCACGACCTCCGCCTGCGCCAGTGCCGTCGTGCCGGTGCTTTCCAGCAGGTCCTGCTGGACGCCCTGCTTCTCCTGCATCCATTTCTCGATGGCGATGCCGATCGCGTCGGGTACGGACATCACTTTGTTCGGACCGAGGCCCACCGCGCGGTCGGAGGAGATCCCGCGGAGCTGCCGGTAGATCTCGAGCAACGGTACCCCTGACCGCAACGCGAGCGAGATGAGCCGCCCAACCGCCTCGACGTCCGCCATCAGTGCGCCGCCCGCCTTGCCGAGCGACATGAAGACCTCGAATGGCTGGCCTTTGTCGTCCTCGGTGATCGTCACGTACATCGTGCCGAGCGGCGACTCGACGCGGCGCGTCGAGCCCTTGAGCAGATCGGGACGAGAGCGCTTGGCGCGGCGCTGCAGGTTCTCCGCCTCGACGTCGTGCAGCCGCTCCTTCGTCAAATGCAGCTCGGTGTCCAGCTCCGCGATGCGGCCGAGGGCTTCGACCAGGGCGTCCTTCCCTGCCCCTTCCTGCACTTTCTTCGCGGTCGAGCCGGTGGACAGCACCTGGTTCTCGCGCGCGCCGTCGCGGTACACCGTCACGCCCTTGCAGCCAAGCTGGTAGGCGTAGCGGTAGATCTGCTCGACGTACTCCTCGGTTGCGTCATTCGGAAAGTTGCTGGTCTTGGAGATCGCCGAGTCGGTGAAGTCCTGGAACGCCGCCTGCATCTGGATGTGCCACTCGGGCGTCACGTCGTGCGCGGTCACAAAGACGCGCTGCCACTTCTCCGGCACCGCGTCGAAGTGGATGTTACCCGCCTCGGCGATCTGCTTCATCAGGTCGTCGGAGTACCATCCCTCGCGCTTGGCGATCGCCACGAAGTCTTCGTTGACGTCGGGCATCAGCACGCCGGCCTGATTGCGCATGAATGCGACCGCGAACAGCGGCTCGATTCCCGACGAGCAGCCGGCGATGATGGAAATCGTCCCGGTGGGCGCGACCGTCGTCAGGTTGCAGTTGCGCAAGCGGCGCATCGGGCGGATCCGCTCACCCCGCGCGCCGCGCGCGCAGGTCGCGTCGGGACCCCAGATGGAGCGCTCCCACTCCGCGAACGTGCCGCGCTGCTCCGCCAGCTTCTCGGACGCGACCTTCGACTCCTCGTCGATGAACTCCATCATTCGGCGGCCGAGTGCGACGCCTGCATCGGAGTTGTACGGGATGCCGAGCCGGACAAGCAGGTCCGCCCAGCCCATGATCCCAAGACCGATGCGGCGGATGCGCTTCGCGAGGTCGTCGATCTCCGCGAGCGGGTATTTGTTCGCGTCGATGACGTTGTCGAGGAAGTGGGTGCAGAGATGTACCGCCGTGCGCAGGCCGTCCCAATCCACATCGCCCTTCTTGATGAAGAGACCGACGTTGATCGAGCCGAGGTTGCACACGTCGTAGGGAAGCAGCGGCTGCTCGCCGCAGGGGTTGGTGGCCTCGTAGCTCCCGAGGTGCGGCACCGGGTTGTAGTGGTTCGCGCGATCGATGTAGAACACGCCCGGCTCACCCGTCTTCCAGGCGCCGTGCACGATCTGCTTGAAGACCTCGCGCGGGTCGAGCTGCCCGACGACTTTGCCGGTGCGAGGATGGATCAAGTCGTAGGACTTCCCCGCCTCGAGCGCCAGCATGAAGGCATCCGTGACCGCGACGGAAATGTTGAAGTTCGTGACCTGCGTCAGGTCGTCCTTGCAGTGAATGAAGTCCAGGATGTCGGGATGATCCACGCGCAGGATGCCCATGTTGGCGCCGCGCCGCGTCCCACCCTGCTTCACGACGTCCGTCGAGGCGTCGTACAGCTTCATGAACGACACGGGCCCGGAGGCGACGCCCATCGTCGAGCGAACCACGTCATTCTTGGGGCGCAGACGGGAGAACGAGAACCCCGTCCCACCGCCCGACTGATGCACCAGCGCCATGGCCCGCAGGGTGTCGTAGATGCCCGAGCGCCCATTGGAGAGGGCGTCTTCCACCGGGAGCACGAAGCACGCGGACAACTGACCGAGGGGACGACCGGCGTTCATCAGGGTGGGAGAATTGGGCATCCACACCCGCGTCGCCATGAGCTCAAAAAACGTCTCGGCGAGGCTCTCCACAGCACGGTCGGACGCGCCATAGGTCCGGTCGGGAGCCGCAATGGTCCGGGCCACCCGCCAAAACAGGTCCTCAGGACGCTCCACCGGCTTCCCGTGGTCGTCCTTCACCAGATAGCGGCGCTCGAGGACAGTGAGCGCGTTGGCGTTCAGGTCGAGACTATGGCGGGCTTCAGATGCAGTCATGCGACTCTCACGGCCGATCGAGTTGAATTGAGGAAGTTAACGGAACGTGGAGGCCCAAGGTAGGCGCGTGGTTGGAGCCCGGCAAGACTGAAGACTCGCGTTGGCGCGTCTCGCACTCCGAGTATCAACATCACAAAGTTGCTCTCTGGATCGGAAACGCCCCGCGACGGTGTCGCTCGGCCTCCGCGACGTAATGCTCCCACGTTCCGCGGATTCGCGCACGCAGACCATCATCGACGTGACGCACGACACGCGCCGGCACTCCCATCACGAGCGAGCCGGGCGGCACCTGCATCCCTTCCGGCACCACGGCACCTGCGGCGATCACGCTGCCCGTCCCAACCCGCACGTCGTTCAACAGGATGCTTCCCATCCCGATCAGGCAGTCGTCCTCCACCACGCAGGCGTGGAGGATCACGCGGTGGCCCACGCCTACGCGCGCTCCGATCAGGGCCGGTTTTCCCTCATCCACGTGCACGATCGTCCCATCCTGGAGGTTGGTGGCTTCCCCGATCACGATGGGCGCCATGTCCCCGCGCAGCACGGCGTGATACCAGACGCTCGAGCGCGGTCCCAGCGTGACGTCGCCCATCACCGCCGCGGTCGGCGCGATGAACGCGGTCGGATGGATTTGGGGGGTGTGGATTACTGTCGTACCGGCAGGAACGGCTGCTGGACCCACGCTTCGGTCGGTTCGCCGTTCTTCTGAGCAGGATTCCAGCGCAGGTTCCTCGCCATGTCGAGCGCTTCATTGTTGAATGTTTCCACATTGGAGGGCACGAACACCCGCGCCTCCATCGTCGTACCGTTGCGCGATACGCGGATGAGCAGGATCGCCTGGCGGGGGTAAATGGCCGCCTCCTGCGTCACGGGAATAACGGTCGTGGACAGCGGGACCGGTCGCGTATCGAAGCAGATGTTGTCCTGATTGTAGGCGGGACCGTACTGATCGCAGGGTCCCCCCCCGTCATCGCTGGTCTGCATGTCCAGCCGAACGTTGTAGGTCTCCCCAGGCGTGATGATGACCTGGCGATCGTAGGTCTGATATCCGGCAGCTCGAACCGTCAGGCGGTGGACGCCCGGCGGCAGGTCGACCTGATTTCCCCGCACCGGCTGCCCTTCAATACTGATGCGGGCACCGGTCGGCACGTTCTGCAGTACGAGGTGACCCGGCGTGCCCATGGCCGGTGGAGCGGGCGGTGTGGTTCTCACCTGCGCCGAGTCCCGGCTCGAGTCGGCGGCGGCGAGCCGCGTCGTGTCTCGCCCGCTGGTATCCCGCGCCACGGTCGAATCGCCTCCCGCGCCGCCGTGGGTATTCGCGAAGATCAGTCCCTTCTTGTAGGCGTAGAACCCGCCGCCACCGAACACCGCCCCGACGATGACGAGCCACAACAGCAGCCCTGAGAGCACCGAGCGGCGCGGCGCCTCCTCGGCCGTCCCGGGGGGCCGGGTGCCGGTCGCGCGCGGCAGCGGCGTCGTCGGCGCGGAGGCGAGTCGCGCGCCGGTCAGCGACGGCATCGCCATCGTCGCGTCGGTCGTGAACGTGACCGACCGGCCGCTCTCGAGTACGTTGACCAGCTCGTCGGCGTTCTGGAACCGCTGGGCCGGCGTCTTCGCCATCATCTTTCGGACGATTTCGAAGAGCTGCCGCTTCTCGAGATTGTCGAGCGGTGGGGTCGGGATCTCCTCCATGATGTGCTTGTAGCCGATGGAGAAGGAATCCTCGCCGTCGAACGGTACGCCGCCGGTGAGGCACTGATACGCGACGACACCGAGCGAATAGAGGTCGCTGCGTCCGTCGAGCGGCTGCGCCTTGGCCTGCTCGGGACTCATGTAGTGCGGCGTGCCGATGGACATGCCGGTGCCCGTGAGCTTGCCGCCCGATGCCGCCTTGGCGATGCCGAAGTCGGTGACCACCGCGTGCCCGTGCTCGTCGAACATGATGTTGTCGGGTTTGATGTCGCGGTGCACGATTTCCTTCTTATGGGCGTACGCGAGCGCGCGGCCGACTTCCGCGAGGATCTTTTTGATCTCGGCGGGAGGGAGGCTGCCGCGCGCCGTCAGAACGCTGGAGAGCGGCTTGCCCCGCAGAAACTTCATGACGAAGTAGATGATCCGGCCCGATTTTCCGACGCGGTAAATCGGGATGATGTTGGGATGCTCGAGCCGGGCGGAGGTGCGGGCTTCGCGCTGGAAGCGCTCGACGAATTCCTTGTCGAACGCGAGGGAGAACGGCAGCACCTTGATCGCGACTTCGCGGTCGAGCTGTTTTTCCTTCGCTTTGAAGACGATCGCCATGCCCCCACGGCCGAGCTCTTCGATGATTTCGTATTCCTCGTTGAGCTCCTGACGCACCATGTCGATTTCCGTGATGTCCTGCGCCTCGGTGCGCACGCCGGTCGGCGTCATCGCGGTCAGGTCGAGGCCGCAAGAATCGCAGAACTTCGCGGTGTCCTTATTCTGAGTGCCACAGCGGGAGCAATACAATTCGGTCTCCGAGGGGTCCGGGCTAACTTAGGGTTCGCCCCGAAGCGGGTCAACAGATTTCAGAAATCCGCGCCGAACGCAGCGTAGAACTGCGCGTGTCCGGTGGCCGGCTGCGCGAGGCCAAAACGGAGGCGCAGCGGCACGTCGTAGGTCACGGTCATGTCGGCGATCAACTCGGCGCCGACCGAGCGCAGCCGATGCAACCGCGCGCGCTCGCCGACGTCCCACGCGTCGCCCACATCGCCGAAGACCGCGAGCGCGAGCTTGTCGGCGCCGATCGGCAGGTGTCCGATCGAGCGTCCGACCAGCGCGAGCGGCATGCGATACTCGGCCGTGAGCGTCGCGGCACGGCGGCCATTCAGGATTCCCGCGGCGTACCCCCGCACAGGGAATGTGCGGAACGCGCCAACGGTCTGCCCAAACAGGAATTCGACGCCGCCAGAGGACACACCGCCGATCGCAAAGCGATCGCTGATCGGCCCACCGAGCGTACCAATCGCCCCGCGCAGCGCGAGGACCGGATACGCGAATCCGACGCGCGGTCCGAGGCGCAGGTAAACGTTGCCACGGGCGCGGACTTCGTTGAGGAAGCGCGCGGTGCCCTGCTCTTGCTTGCGCCGGTACAACAGCAACGCCGTGGCGCCATCCTGCAGCGACACGGTCAGCGGCGCCGAGACCACCGAGCCGAGAGCGAGGATCGCCGACCCGCCGATGCGATCACGGTCGATGCAACCCGTGCAGATGGCGGCGAGGTTCGTATCGGGGATCGAGACGAATCTCCTTCCTTCATATTCCGCCGCGAGGCGCAGCGTGATGAAGCTGCGCCAGCGCTGAGCCACCAGGGTGGCCCCGATGGAGCCTTCGGGACGGTTCTGCGAGACGACGTGGCCGGTGCTGTCGATCCCAACCAGGGACCAGCGGTTGGCGACGTAGAAATCGAGGGTGGGATTGCCGAGCGCCTGACTCAGAAGGAAGAAGGAGCCCTGCAGCCGCGGTTGCGAGGGCGAG
Source organism: Gemmatimonadota bacterium (assembly GCA_003221075.1). Taxonomy (GTDB): domain Bacteria; phylum Gemmatimonadota; class Gemmatimonadetes; order Gemmatimonadales; family GWC2-71-9; genus 20CM-2-65-7. The sequence goes on along the minus strand of QHUF01000239.1, from coordinate 8,656 downwards.
ACTTGAGCCTCGGCGAAATACGTATAGCGTCCGACCGCGTCGGCACCAGCCGTCGCGGCGCCAAAGAAGTGGCCCGCCTGGCCGGCGTTGATGCCCAATGGAATCCAGAAGTGCGGCCGCAACGATCCCCACGATGAGTATCCAGTCTCCCGCAGCACGACCCGTGGGGCGGAATCGAACGAGACGGCCAGCAATGGCGCCGGCGGCAGCGGGATCGGCCGCGGCGCAGCGCGGCGCAGCTCCCAGCCGCCATTCCCCAGCGTCGTAAAGAGAATGCGGCCGTCAGGCAGCGGCGCCGGCGAGCGTGCGCCCAGCGGCTCGGCGGTCAACTGGACGATGCCGTCGCTTTCGCGCCACCGATGAATCTGCGGAAACCCACCCGCGTCGGTCACGAACAGCACACTCTCACCATCGGCAGTCCATACGGGATCGGCGATCGCGGATGCGCCGGGCGCCTGTGCCAGCACGGTCATCGACTGCGGCTGACCGGCCGGCCAGCGCACCAGCGCCCAGTGACCGTCCTGATTGCGTGCCGCGACGACCCATTGTCCGTCCGGCGACGGCACGATCGGTCCCCACGTCCCGTCGATTGCGCCAGCCGGAATTGTCGGCGTGTCGCCGCCGTCGGCCAGCTTGAGCGCCGATAGCGTGCCGCCACCCGCGCGCGGCTCGATCAGGCGCGCGTCGGTCGTCATGCGCTGCCACGCGCCGTTCGGGAACCAGCGCCACAGGTCGCTGCGAATTTTCCAGCGGGTGCGGAACTCGAGCTGTGCGACGATCAGCGTATCGCCCAGCCAATCGTAGCTCACCCCGCCGTTCACGCGATGCGAGCGACGCACGGCACCGTTCTGCGGATCCACGACGCGCAACCGCCGGGCGCCGCGGCCGTCGTCGTACACGTACGCCAGACTGCGCCGGTCGGGCGACAGGCGCGGCACGGGCTCGGCGCGCAGGCCGCCCACAACCAGCTGACTTCGTACTCCGGGTTGCGTGTCCGGCACGGCCGTCGCGATCGCGCGCGACCACGCATCGGCGAGCGGCCGCGGCACCCCCGCATGCCGCAGCGGGCGGCCCACGCGGAATGGAATGAACTGACCGGCCGTCTTCTCGACGAAGCGCGGGACGATCGAGTCATTCACATCGCGCGACAGGAATTCCCAGAAGCGGCTGCCATACGCGTAGGGCGCGAGCCCATCGGGCCACCGGGTGAACAGCAGCGCGTCCCACGGAGACCGGGCGCGCCCGAACGCGGCGTCGGCGCCCACGACCTCGCGGTGAAAGCTGCCGTCCGCGCGGCCCCCGGTCGTAAATCGTGACTCGTAGTACGTCGCGAGGCCCTCAGTGACCCAGGTCGGCTGGTACTGGTTGGGAAACAGACCAGGCACGCGGCCAAACACCGACTGCAGTGTTTTCCATAGGCCACGCGAGCGATCGAGATGAAAGACGTGCGTCAGCTCGTGTACGATCACGAGCCGTTCCCAGCCGTCGTAGGTCTGCAGCGCGGGATCCGTCACCGGCGGGACGAGCAGAATCGTGAAGCGGTTGGATGGAAAGACGGTCGTGAAGCCGTTGGGTGTGTCGACGTCGTCCGACAGCGTGACGTCGACGATGCCGCGCGGCGGATGCAGCTCGCTCGAGAGAAGGGCGTACGCTCGCTCGGCCTCCGCTGCCGCCAGTGTCGCACGCGCCCGCAGGCTGGGACGGAAGTGGATGCGGAAATGCTTGGTGTGGATGGTGCGCCAGCTGCCTGAGGGATCGACCTGCGCTGACGCGATGGTTGGAAAGAGAAGGAGCGCGATGAGAACGTGGAACGCGGAACGTGGAACGCGGAACAATGACACGAGGCTAACGTGCCTGTTCCGCGTTCCGACTTCCGAGTTCCGCATTCTCAGCGCGCCATCCCCCTCAAGAACTCCTCAATGCCCCGCGCCACGCCTCTTGCGTACCGCAGGCGTCCCTCGGGGCTGGCCAACATCGCCTCCTGCTCCGGGATCATCATGAACATTCCCTCGGTAAGCGCCGAGGGGAACCACGGATTGCGCACGAGTGCGTAATCACCGCGTCCCATTCCCAAATCCCTAACCCCTAGCTCCACAACAAGCGCACGATCGAGGGCGCGCGCCAGGGCGGCGCTGCGCGGATGGAAGTAATAGACGCTGGTGCCGTTATTGGTGAACGGATTCACACCGTCGGGCAGCGCGTTCGCGTGGATCGAGACGAGCACGTCAGCATCGTGCTCTTCGGCGAAGCGCGTACGCGGGAACAAGTCCACCGGATTCGAGTCGGTGCGCGTCAACAACACCGTTGCGCCCGCCCGCTCGAGCAGCGCCTTGGCCTGCTGCGCCACGGCGAGGGTCGCGACGGGCTCCCACAAGCCGGATGGCCCGTGCGCGCCGACCGGGGGATGACCAGGGTCCAGCACGATCGTCCGCCCGGCGAGCGGGCGCCGCGGATCGATCACCGGTGGCCGGCGAATCTCGAGCAGCAGGTCACGCCCGCTCCAGCGCGTGCGATAACCCCACACCGGCCCCGCCAGTGCGAGCGTGAGCGTCACCTCGTCGGCCGCCGGCTGCGCGTAGCTCATGCGAGTCACGTACGGATCGGTTCCGCCGTACTGCATCCAATTCACATCGGAGGCCACGCCGTACAGCCGCAGCGTGAGGTTCTTTTCCTCTTCTTCCACCTTGAACGGAACGTGCGTGGGCAGCGGCACGCGTAGCACGAGCGAGCGTGGGCCGGGCACCAGGCGGACCGACTCCACGATGCCGCCGGGCGGCGGCGTCCCCGGCGCGAGCGCCACCACATCCGCGTTGTTCACCCACGCCACGGCGCCACGCGACAGCTGCAGCCGAGTTTGGCTGCCCCAGCGAGCCGTAGCTACCGCGATCGTGCCCAGCGGGAAAAACCAGTTGTAGGTGCCGTAAGGCACGGCTTTTCCCACCGTCAGGCTGTCGCTCTTCCCGGTATGCGCGGTGTCATCGTTCAGCACGATCACCGCGGGGTGCGCACGATCCAGCGTGTCCAACACCAGCGGCCAGACGGCACGGGCGGTATCGGTCCCGACGATTACCTCGACGATCGCGTCACACAGCGGTTCGGCGGGCAGCCATGCGACATAACGGTCAGCGGCGGGAGGGAGGCGGTAGGAGGCGGTATCGGTGCCGAATGCGCGGATCCCCCATGCCGGCTCTCCCGGCAGCGTGTCGGGCACGAACCACACCTGCGTGCGTTTTCCTTCCATGCGGAGCCGCACCTGCGCACCAGGCGTGGCACGAACCGAGAGGTGAATGCCCTCCCCCGCGGGAAACGCGAGCGTGTCGGTCGGGGTGAAACTCGTCGTGTCGATCCAGACGGTAGCGCCCGCCGGCGGGCGGTACGATTGCGCGATGCGCGCGACGAATGTGGTCTCCTGCTGCTCGGGGCCCGCAGCGGCGCGCGCCACGATCTGAAATCGCGCCAGTGAGTCGCTCGGCAGCGGGATCCATGCGAGCCAGGTGCCAGCCGCCGACACGCGGACGGGGAATCCGTTGACCGACAACGCGACATCGCCGCGCCCCCGGCCGACACTGCCGAAGAGGAACGACGAATCCTGCGCCTGAATCGGGTCGGCGGTGTCGGGATAGACGATCGTGATGTGCAGTGGCTCGTGTGAAGCTGAGACGGAGGCGGGATGACGCGTGGCGGAGGACGCGCAGCCGCCCCCAGCCGCCCCCGTCGCAGCGACGAAGAGCGCGGCACCGATGAGTCGCATGTGGCGCAAGCTAGCGGCGAGCAATAGATTGGGCCACCTTACTTTATGGCACTGAGCGCTTGCCAGTATTGCGGCCGGCAAAACGAAGCCGGCGCGCAATTCTGCTCCGACTGCGGAAAGCCGCTGACCCAAGCCGCAGCCGCGCGGGCCGCGGTCGCGGCAGGCGGCGGTGGCGGCGGTGTCGTCTCCCGCACGAGCGGGCCTCCATCCCCGGGCGGTGCGCCGGCGGATGCTCCCTGTCCACTGTGCGGATCGATGGTGACCTCGCACGGCACTGCAGGGGGAGGGACCGGGGGGGGCGGGGGCGTACTCGACCGACGCCTGATCCCCGATAGACGCTCCGAACACTCCCTGACATTGGTTCTGGTTTCCGAGATGGCCACTGAAGTGGCGCGATTCGAGCGCAAACACATGTTCACGACCATCGGCCGGACCGAGGGAGATATCCGGTTCGCCGAAGATCAGTTCCTTTCGCCCCTGCATGCCAAGCTCTCGTGGGAAGACGGGCAGCTCGACGTGCGCGACCTCGGGAGCCGCAACGGCACCTGGGTCTTCCTCGAAGGACCCTGCCGCCTGACGGATGGTGACCTGATCCTCATCGGCTCACAGATTCTGCGTTTCCGCCGCCTCGGTTACCCCGGTCCCCACCATGCGGAGGCGGACGCCACGAAGCGCATGGGCAGCATGACGCCGAGCGCCGATATCGCCAGCCTCACCCAGCTCCGCACGGACGGCAGCTCCCGCGACGTCATCCAGTTGTCGCCGGGACGCGACGTGCACATCGGACGCGAGCGCGGCGACTGGATTTTCCCCTATGACCCCTCGATGAGCGCGCAGCACGCGACCGTGCGCTCTGAGGACGCGGACTTCGTGCTGGTGGACGATCACAGCCGCAACGGCGTCGCGATCGCCGCCCGCGGCGCCATGGCGCTCCGGCACGGCTCGCGCATCATGGTCGGCGACAAGCTGCTGCGCGTCGAGCTGCCCGGCGGCGACGCGGGAGGCGGAGGGCCGATTCCGGAATGAAGATCTGCCCGGTCTGCTCCACCGAATACGCCGATGACGTGAAGTTCTGCCCCAACGACGGGCAGACGCTGCGATCCACCGCGCCGGCGAGCGATCTCGTGGGGCAGGTCGTCGCCGACCGCTACCACGTCGTGAAGAAGCTCGGTGAGGGCGGCATGGGTCAGGTCTACCTCGCCGAGCACGTGAAGATGGGCCGGCGCAGCGCTATCAAGGTGATGAATCCATCGATGGTGCACGATCCCGACGCCGTGGCACGCTTCAATCGCGAGGCGTCGAACGCCAGCCGCATCACCCATCCCAACGTCTGTGCGGTTTACGACTTCGGTGAGACACCCGACGGCTTGATCTATCTCGCGATGGAGTTCATCGAGGGCGAGCCGCTGACCGATCTGCTCGAGCGCGAGGGTGCGCTCCCGGTGCCGCGCGCAACCGCGATCTTCCTGCAAACTGCGGACGCGCTCCAGGCCGCCCACGATCTCGGCATCGTGCATCGCGATTTGAAGCCGGACAACATCATGTTGAGCAGGCGGAAGGACGGCGGCGAGACCGTGAAGGTGGTGGATTTCGGAATCGCCAAGGCCGTGGGCGGTGACCAGGCGGGCCAGAAGGTCACCAAGACCGGCCTGGTCGTGGGGACGCCCGAGTTCATGAGTCCCGAACAGCTGTCGGGCGACACCCTCGACGGCCGCAGCGACCTCTATTCCCTCGCGCTGGTGTTTTACCGCATGCTGATCGGCAAGCTGCCGTTCGAGGCGACCAGCGTGCAGGAGACGATGATCAAGCGGCTGACCGACGAGCCCACGACGCTCGCCGAGGCTCGGCCCGATCTGTCGTTCCCTGCCGGGTTACAGCCGGTCCTCGATACCGCGCTCGCTCGCACGCCGATGGAGCGCTACCAGAGCGTGGCGAAGTTCGCGGCCGACATCACCGCCGTCACCGGCCGGCCGACCGCCGGCGCCGTTCCGGCTACTCAAGAGAAGACGCAGCTGCTCGATATGACCGCCGGAGCCACGCAGCGCATTTCGGCGAAGAAGGCGAAGCGGTCGCTCATCCCCATCGTCGCCGGCGTCGTGGTGGTCCTCGCCGGGGGCGGTGCCTGGGTGGCGCTCAACGGCGGGAGCAAGGCGGGCCCCAATCCAGCGGACAGCTCCCGCGCCGTGGCGCACGACACGGCGTCGAAGCCCGGCAATCGCAAAGAGCGCGGGGACAGGACGCATTCAAGCGACGGCGGTTTATGACGACGAGCGGGCTCCCGCAACGTTGCGCGCGCAAGCTGCCTTCATGGTGGCCCAGGCATTCTTTGTGGAGTCACGCACCGATCAAGCGTGCGCTTGGAACGCGCGTGCGCTCCGCCTGAAGGCCCAGAACGAGGTGTATTTGAAGTTCAAACGCGATCAAGCCTGCGGATCTTGACGCCAATGTTCGGACGCTCCAAGCCCGTCCGCATCGCGGTCTTCGGCAAGACCGATCTGGGTCGCACGCGCGACCACAACGAGGATCGCTTCCTGGTCGCCGATCTGACGCGCAAGGCGGCCTCGCTGCAGCCGGACGTGCGGCAGCACGATATCGGCCCGCGCGGTACCCTCCTGGTCGTCGCCGACGGTATGGGCGGCGCGGCGGCCGGCGAGCTCGCGAGCGAGATGGCCACCGACACGATCTACGCGCACCTCCTCAAGACGTGGAATGCCGAGAACGAGGTGACACCGCAGCGCTTTGCGTACCGGCTCAAGGAAGCGGTCGAAGTCGCCAACGCGAGCATTCACGCCCACGCGAAGGCGCACCCTGAAGTGCGCGGCATGGGCACGACTACGACGGCCGCGGGGGTCTTGAACGATCACCTCTATCTCACTCAGGTGGGCGACAGTCGTGCGTATCTGATTCGCGGCGGCGAGGCGCACCAGATCACCAAGGATCAGTCGCTGATGCAGCGCCTGGTGGAAGCGGGCGAGCTGACGGAAGAAGAAGCCGCACAGAGCGAACGCCGCAACATCATCCTCCAGGCGCTCGGCCCCGATCCGAAGGTCAAGGTCGATCTCACGCACCAGGAGGTGCGGCGCGGCGACGTGCTGGTGCTCTGCTCCGATGGGCTGTCGGGCCAGGTAAAGAAGGAAGAGATCGCCGAGATCGTGAGCAAGACTCCAGAGCTGAGCGCAATCTGCGACCAGTTGATCGCGCTGGCGAACGAGCGCGGCGGGCCGGACAACATCACCGTGGTCGTAGCGCGCTTCGACGGCGACGGCTTGCGCGTGTCGGACGGCACGCAGCAGGAGGACGTCGGCCACCAGGTGTACCCGCTGATCGACACCGAGACCAGCACGGAGCCGGTGCCGGTCTACAAAGGCAGCCGGCCGCCGGTGCCCAACAAGGAAACTCGCAAACAGACGCGGACGATGGTCCTCGCAGTGATCGCCGTCGCCGCCCTGCTCGTCTGGTACTTCACCCGGAATCAGTGAAAGCACAGTTCAAGTTTCTCTCCGGAGCCCGCGCGGGGCAGATCGAAGCCTTCCGCAAGGGTTACATCGGCCTTGGCCGCCACCCGTTGTCGGACGTGCGCTTCGACGCCGAGCGTGACCTCGACGTCTCGTCACGGCACGCGGCGATCGTGCGCAAGACCGAAGGGTTCGTCCTCCAGGATCTGGGGAGCCGCAACGGTACGTTCGTGAACGGGCAGCGCGTCACCGGCGACACGCTCCTCCGCGATGGCGACGTGATCGGGTTCGGCGCAAACGGGCCGGCGCTCGAGTTCGCAGTCATCGAAATCGATGCCGATCTCCCGGCGACGGCCGCCGCGGAGGGTCTCGCGGAGCGCGCATCGTCGCCGCGAGAAGTGATTCCCGCGGCACAACGGCCGACGGCGCCGCGGGCCAGTACCGGCGTGCGCATCAGGGCCGAGGTCGCACGGCAGACGGCGCAGCTGCGCCGCACGACCAAGGTGCTCATTGCGCTGCTGCTGATCGTGGGTACCGGCTTCACCTGGATTCAAATCGATGGCCGGCGGCGGGCGCGCGAATCGCAGACGATGACCCTGCACTTCCAGACGGAGCTGCAGGGGGTTCGCGATGCCCTGAATGCCGCCCAGCAAGAAACCGCTCGCCTGCGCCGGGCGCTGGAGACCTCGGGCGGGGATTCGGCCGCCGTGGCGCGCCTGCGCATGGAGTTGGCAGCGGTTGAGCGGCGGCGGCGTGCGTTGGGCGGCGTCGATTACCGGGCGATCTCGCACCGCAACCAGGACGCGGTGGCCATCGTGCTGGTCGAGTATACCGACGGCGAGCGGTTCAGCGGCACCGCGTTCGCCTTGGACTCGGCGGGCACGATGGTGACGAACAAGCACATCCTGGTGGGCGACGACGGCACCAAGACGCCGCGCCGGCTGGGCGTGATTTTCTCCGGGAGTACGCAGTTCTGGCGCGCCGAGATGGTCGGGGTATCGCCGGAGTCGGACGTCGGCGTGTTCCACGTGTCGATGAAAGAAGCAACGCCGCGAGTCGCTGGACTCGCGCGCACCCGTGAGGGCCTCGAGCGCGGCGATCCCGTCGCGATCCTCGGCTATCCTCTGGGGTTCGATCTCCCGATGGAATCGCAGGGTGGACAACCGATCGCGGAGCCGACGCTCACGGTGGGCACGGTGAGCAAGGCGCTGACCGCGGTCATCCAGGTGGACGCGTACGGCGCGCCGGGGTCCTCGGGGAGTCCGATCTTCGATCGCGATGGGAAAGTGATCGCGATGCTGTATGGCGGTGAGCGGGAGTCGCAGGGGAAGATCATCTATGCGGTGCCGGCCTACGTCGTCGCGGATTATCTGAAGAGTCTGAACCTCATGCGCTGATCCTCCTACAGTTGGCGCACGTAGTTCGACACTTCGACGAACCCCTTTTGTTT